>NZ_JBSGZD010000013.1:0-63903 GCF_053610825.1 Streptomyces sp. NPDC054863
ACTTCTCCCAGCCCACCGTCTCCGGCAGCGGGTTGTGGAAGATGGTCGCGCCCACGTTTGCCAGGCCCTTCTTGACGCTGTACGTCGACGGGCCGCTGAACATCGGGAGACGGGCGTAGTTCTGGAGGGCCTTCTGTTCGACCTTGTTCGCCGCAGCCGCCTGCCCGGGGAGATCGGCGATGTCTGCCGTGGCGCGGATCTCCTTGTCCAGCTCGGGGGATCCGGCCCCCGTGAGGTTGGAGTCGCGGTCCGAGCAGTAGATCTCGCACAGGTAGCGGGCCCCGAAGGGGTCCATGGAGCGGTTGCCGGAGAGGAAGATGTCGAACTTCCGCTCGCTGAGGATGCTGGAGAAATCCGCCACGTCGGCCTTCTTGATGGTGAGCTGTACGCCGATCGGCTTCAGCATCGCCGTGAGCGCGCCGGCGGTGGCCTTCTCCAGCGGGTCGTCACCCAGCAGCGTGTAACCGATGTCGAGCTTCTTGCCGCCCTTCTCCCGGATCCCGTCGCTGCCGGGCTTCCAGCCCGCCGCGTCGAGGTCCTTCTTCGCCTGGTCGGGGCCGTACTTCAGGACGGCCGACACGTTGTCCTCGTACCCCTTCTGGAAGCTGTAGAGCAGGCCCGAGCCGGGCAGCGGTTCCTTGTGGTCCAGGCCCTGGAACTGGATCTTCGCGATCTGGCTGCGGTCGATGCTCTCCTGGATCGCCTTGCGCACCGCCTTGTCCGCGAGGACCGCCGACTTGGTGTTGAAGTTGAGCGAGTACACGAACGGGCTGCCCCCGCTTCGGATTTCGGTGCCCTTGAGTCCCTTCACCTGCTTCAGGCTCTCGGCGTCGACCGCGGAGACGTAGTCGAGCTGACCGTTCTTGTAGGCGTTGATTCCCGCGGTCGACTCCAGGTTCACGTAGACGCGCTTGTCGAGCTTGCCCTTCTTGCCCCACCACTTCGCGTTGCGGACGAAGGTGACGTTGCCCGACTGCGCGTCCCACGTGCCGACCGTGTACGGGCCCGTGCCCCACTCGGGGTGCGCCTTCTTCACGTACGCCTTGTTGAAGTTGTCGGCCTCCGCCGCCTTCGGGTGCAGGAACGTGGTGAAGAGGCTGGACCAGGAGGCGTTGACGCCCTTGAAGGTGAGGACGGCCTGCTTGTCGTCCTTGCCCCGGGCGACCTCGGTGATCTGGTCGTAGCCCTCCGTGGCCCCGACCGCGTACGCCTTGTCGGAACCGTTGTTGGCCTTCCAGGTGGCCTGGATCGCGGTCCAGTCGATCGGCGTTCCGTCGTTGAAGGTGGCCTTCTCGTTGATCGTCAGGACGACCTTCTGGTTGCCGTCCTTGACGGAGACCTTCACGTCGCTGAAGTAGTCCGGGTTGTACTGCACTTCACCGGTCGGCGAGAAGGTGATCGCGACGGCGTTGTACCAGGCCCACACCCGGGACGACACCAGCGTGCCATTGACGTTGAACGGGTTGCCCTGGTCGTCGAACGTCCCCGCCGTCGTATAGGTCCCGCCGTCCTTGAGCTTGTCGTACGCCTTCGGGTTGTAGTCGGCGGCACCCGAAGCGGCGGCCGGGGTGTCCTTCGCGCTTGAGCCCGCGCCGTCACCGGCCGAGGACTGGCACGCGGTGGCGGTGACGGAGATGGCGGCTATGAGGGCGATGGGCAGGGCCAGTCGTGCACGCATGGGAAAGGGTCCTTGAATGGAAGGTGTGAGTGGAGGTGTGGCGTGGAGTGGGCATGGGCCGTCGGCGGGCCCGTGGGGTGCCGAATTACCCGGCGTGGCAGGCGAACTCGTGGCCCGGCTGCCCCGGCACCGGCCTGGGCGCGGGGCGCTCGGTACGGCAGCGTTCCCGTACGTCCTCGTCGGCGAGCCGGTACACGGGGCAGCGGTCGATGAACACGCAGCCGCCGGGAAGGTTCGTGGCGCTGGGCTGCTCGCCCTCCAGGACGATGCGTTCGCGGGTGCGTTCGCGCTCCGGGTCGGGTACGGGGACCGCCGAGAGGAGTGCCCGGGTGTAGGGGTGCTTCGGGTCGGAGAAGAGCTCTTCCGTGTCGCCGGTCTCGACGATGTGCCCCAGGTACATCACCGCAATGCGGTCGCAGACGTAACGGACCACGGCGAGGTCGTGGGCGACCATGAGACTGGCGAGGCCCAGTTCGCGCTTGAGCCGGCCGAGGAGGTTGATCACCCCGGCCTGGACCGATACGTCCAGGGCGGAGAGCGGTTCGTCGAGAGCGAGCAGCTTCGGTTCCGTGGCCAGGGCGCGGGCGATGCCGATGCGCTGGCGCTGGCCTCCCGAGAGCGCGGCGGGAAAACGGTCGCTCACCGAGGCGTCGAGACCGACGAGCGTCAGCAGCTCGTGGACGCGGGAGCGGATCGCGTCGCGGTCGCGGCCGACGACCCGCAGGGGTTCGGCGAGCAGTTGGTAGACCGGAAGGCGTGGGTCCAGGGCGCCCAGCGGGTCCTGCATGACGATCTGCACGTCGTGCCGCAAGGGGCGCACGCGCCCGCTGGAACCAGACGGAGTGGCAGTGGCGCCGACCGCAGGACCGGTGTCCGTGCCCTGCGTCGCCCCGACCTCCCTGCCCGCGATCTCGATCCGGCCGCCCTCCGGTCGTCTGAGCCGCAGGACCTCCATCAACGTCGTCGTCTTGCCGCTGCCCGACTCGCCGACCAGCCCGAGTGTCTCTCCGGTGCGCAGTTCGAAGCTGACGCGGTTGACCGCGTGCAGCGTTCCGACCCTGCGTTTGATGAACGCGCCCTTGGTGACGGGGAAGGTCTTGACGAGGTCCTCGACGCGCAGCACCACGTCGCCGTCCTCGGCACGGCCCGTGCCCACCTCCCGGTCCACGGGCGCGACACCCCCGGTGGGGTCCAGCGTGCCCTCGGCCGTCTCGGTCGCGCGCAGGCAGGCCACGTCGCCGTGTCCGGTCACCAGGCGCAGCTCTGGTTCCTCCGAGCGGCACGCGTCGAGTGCCACGGCGCACCGGCTGGCGAACGGGCAGCCGACCGGCAGGCCGGTCAGGGCGGGCGGCTCTCCGCCGATCGGGACGAGGGGGCGGCGGACCCCGCCGTCCACGGTCGGCACCGCGGCCAGGAGCCGGGCGGTGTAGGGCATCGTCGGTCGGCGGAACAGCTCGTGCACGTCCGTCTTCTCCACGAAGCGGCCCGCGTACATGACGGCGACGTCGTCCGCGTGGCCCGCGACGACGCCGAGGTCGTGGGTGATCAGGACGAGGCCTGCGCCGGTCTCCCGCTGTGCGAGGCGCAGTACGTCGAGGATCTGCGCCTGCACGGTGACGTCGAGCGCGGTGGTGGGTTCGTCGGCCACCAGCACCCGCGGACGGTTGGCGATCGCCAGGGCGATGACCACGCGCTGGCGCATGCCGCCGGAGAACTCGTGGGGGAAGGACGAGGCCCGGTTGCGGGGGTCGGGAATGCCGACGAGGTCGAGGAGTTCGACGGCCTGTTCCCAGGCCGCCTTCTTTGACAGGTCCTGGTGGACGCGCAGGGCGTCACAGAGCAGTCTGCCCACGGAGAAGATGGGGGTGAGCGCGGACAGGGGGTCCTGGAAGACCATGCCGATGGACTTGCCGCGTACGCGCGACAGCGCCCGGTCGTCGAGGCCGATCAGGTCCTGGTCGCCGAGCAGGACCTGGCCGCTCAGGGTGGCGGTGGGCGGCAGCAGGCCCATGATGCCCATCGCGGTGGCCGACTTGCCCGAGCCGGACTCGCCGACGATGGAGAGGGTCCGGCCCGGCAGCAGGTCGAAGCTGACGCCGCGCACCGCTTCGACGGGCCCGGCCTCCGAGGGGAAGGAGATCCGCAGGTCCCGTACGGAGAGCACGGGTGCGGCGCCGGTCGGCGGGGCCGGGTCGAGTTGGGGGGTGGTGAGTGTCGTCATCGTCGGCCTCCCGCCGCGCCGGTCACTGAGGTGGGGTCGAGGGCGTCGCGCAGCCCGTCGCCGATGAAGGTCATCGACACGGTGAGCAGGACGACGAGGCCTGCGGGAAAGGCGAAGAGCCAGGGGGCGCTGGTGACCGTGGCCGCCCCGTCGGCGAGCATCGTGCCGAGGGAGACGTCAGGGGTCTGGACGCCGAATCCGAGGAAGGACAGCGCGGTCTCGCTGAGCACGGTCGCCACGACTCCGAGCGTCAGGTTGACGATGAGCAGGGATCCGAGGTTGGGGATGATGTGGCGCAGGATGATGCGCAGGGGGCGGACGCCCATGAACTCCGCAGCCGTCACGAAGTCCCGTTCGCGCAGCGAGGTCGAGACGGACCAGATGACCCGGGCCGTGGACATCCAGCCGAACACGGTCAGCACGACGATGAGGACGCGCCAGTCACCGGCCAGGCGGTGGGAGACCAGGGCCAGGATGAGGAACGAGGGGACGATCAGCAGGAAGTGGATGACGGCGAGTGTCAGCCTCTCCACCCGGCCGCCGAAGTAGGCGGCGCTCGAACCGATGACGGCGGCGACGACGATCGTCAGGACGGACACGCTCACGGCGATGGCCAGCGAGCGCTGGAATCCGTGCACGGCACTGGCGTAGATGTCGTTGCCGCCCTGGTTGGTGCCGAACCAGTGGGCGTCGCTCGGTGGTTGGGTGAGGGCGGCGAAGTCGGCGTCGGTGTGGACGTAGGTCGTGAACAGGCCGCCGAAGGCGCTGAAGAGCACGAGCAGCGCGAAGATCACGACGCCCGCGACGGCGAGGCGGTTGCGCAGGAAGCGTCGCAGGTAGAGACGGCCGAGGCCGAGGCTCCTGCGCGGCTGGGCGGTTTCGGTCGCTGTCGCCATGTCAGCTCACCCGCACTCTCGGGTCGAGGAAGACCGTGGCGATGTCCGCGAGGATCGCGCCGATCGCGGTGAGCACCGCCGCGAACGCGGCCGTCGCGACCGCGCCGTGCACGTCGTTCTTGCTGATCGTCTGGACGAAGTAGCGGCCCATGCCGTTCCAGCCGAAGATCGTCTCGGTGATCATGGCTCCGGTGAAGATGGCGGGCACGCTGAACGCCACGGAGGCGGCCGTCGGGATCAGTGCGGCGCGCAGGGCGTGCCTGCGGACGGCCTGGCTGCGGGTGAGGCCGGTGGCCTGGGCCGTGCGGACGAAGTCGGCGTTGATCGTGTCGAGCAGCAGCGAACGCTGCGTCAGGTGGTAGCCCACGTAACCCATCAGGGTCAGGGTCAGCGTCGGCAGGATCAGATGGAGGAGACGGTCGCCGATCGTCGGGAGGAGGCCCTCGACGTTGGGTGAGCTCTCTCCGGCGACGTAGAGGAAGTCGAACCCGGCGTGCTGGTTGAGCCAGATGGCGACGAAGACCACGGCGAGCGCCGCGACGGACGTCGGGACGTTGAACACCGCGATGGATATCGCCTGCGTGATGCGGTCGGCCTTGCCGTACTGGCGGGCGGCGGTGTAGACGGCGAGCGCGACGCCGATCACGACGGACAGGACGGTCGCCGTGACGACCAACTGGGCGCTGATGAGGGCGCGGTGACCCATCTCGCCGTTGACGGTGACACCGGTGGGTGACTGTCCCCAGTCGAAGTCGGTGATCACCGACGTGAGCCAGTTCCACCACCGTTGCAGGAGCGGGACCCCGGGGTCGAGGTTGTACGGGGCGAGGGCCCGGGAGATCTGTGCCTCGCTGCGGGCGGGGCGCAGCTCCCGGTAGTTCGATCGCGGGTCCAGGAACCAACTGGCCAGGAAATAGGTGGCGTTGGTCGCGACCACGATCATCAGGAGCCAGCCGCCCGCCTTGCGCATCACATGGCGCACGGTGCGGACCGCCCCCTCGTCACACACGTGGGACGCGCCGGGACGGCGCCGGGGGAACAGGTCGAGTGCATGTGTGGTGGAGCTTTCTGCGGGCGTGCGGGTACGGAACGGTGCCACGAAGGGGCGAATGTCAGCTTGGTCCGTACCTAGGTGGCCGCACCAGGTCTTGGCCGGTCTGGCCACAAGGCCGCAATGCTGTCGCAAGGACCGCAATACTGCCGTAGCAAAATGATCTTCGATATACGGCAAACGTCCCATAGCAGGCATGTCCCTCGGTCACGACGAACTGGCTCTTCTGCCGGTGCGGCGCGTTCACCGGGGTCCACGCGTACACCGGGGCCGTGATCACGCTCATGCACACGCCGACGTGCCGTGCTCTTCGGCCGCAGCCGGGGCTCCTCGTCCGGATCCTCCGGGCGGGCGGCGAGTGTCCGGATCGGGCGGCAGCGGACCGGACGGACGGACCGGGACGGCTTCCGTCGGGCGCCGGACCGCCTCGGCGATCACTTCCGCGTCCTGGGTTCCACCGGTACGGCGTCACGCAGGACTGACGCGTATCCCGTCGCATCGCGCATCGCCTTCAGGTCGCCGACGAGTGCGGGCGGCAGGTACCGCGAGCACAGTGCCTGGACGGCCCGGCCGCGGAGGGTTGCGCCGACCGGGCCAGTCCCGCCTGACCCAGATGCAGAGCGATCGGGCCGCCCAGAACACGGCGGGTCCCCCAGAATGTCGGCGGCAGACCGGTGTGGGGGCGCGGTGGGTGGTTACCCGGACCGCAGAAGCCGGTCTGCTACGGCCTCCCTCCGGATCGGATCGAGACCGCCCAGCGGGCCGGGCAGCCACGAAGGAAGGGAAGTGGGGTCATGAGTCTTCCGGAACGGCACAGTGGCGGCGGCCTGGAACCGCGCCGCACCGGCAGGGGGTTGTGGGACTGGGACCCGATGAGCGAGTTCGAGAGTCTCTGGCAGCAGATGGGCCGGGTCTTCGACCGGCCGCCGAGCACGGCGTCCTGGCCGCAGGGTGGCTGGATGCCGCTGGCCGAGGAGGAGGAGGAGACCGACGACGCCTACCTTGTCCGCGCCGAACTGCCCGGCATCCCGCGCGAGAACATCAACATCAACCTCGACGACAACACGCTGGAGATCACAGGCGAGCTCACCGAGGAGCACCAGGACCGGGTGCTCTCCCGGCGCAGCGGGCGGTTCTTCTACCGCACGAGCCTGCCCGGCGGCATCGACAGCGAGAAGGTCGAGGCCGAACTCACCGACGGCATCCTGCGCGTACGCATCCCCAAGTCCGGCCCCTCCAAGCGGCGCCGGATCTCGATCGGAGGGACGGAGTAGTCCCGTCCGGGCGAGAGCGCCGGCCGACCGGGTACGGAGGCGTCTGCCCGCCTCGTTCCGCTGCGGTTCGCTGCGGTTCGCTGCGGTTCGCTGCGCGCCGGAAGGGAGCGGGCGCTGCCGGGCGCATCCCGCGGAGGGGGCCTCGCCTCGTCGGCGCGAGGTGGGACCTCCTCCGTCCCATCACACCCTTGAGTCAAGGCTTGTCAGCTTCCTTGCAGTGTGCTATGTAAATCGTTGCCGACTCCGTAACGCCGCAGCGTGAAGGAAGGAGAAGAGTGATGGCTGCCTTGGTGTGGCTGCTGATACCCGTGGTCGCCACGATCGGTGCCACGATCTGGTCCTGGTGCGCCGGGCACTCCCGCCCCGCGGACATCTGGACGGATGCAGAGCGTTACGACCGACTGCGCGCCTCCTTTGCCGACCTGGCCTCGGCGCGCCCCGACGCCCGTTGACCACGGCCACACCCTCAAATCGAACCGGCCTCACGGCTCATTGGCCCGGCGTGCCCGATCCGTCCCGGCGTCCCTCTGCCGAGGCTCGGCATGTTCGCCTCGCCCGGCGGCACGCCCGGCCTGGATGCACACAGCACTGCCCGCCCCAGGCACGCGGCACTGCCCGCCATCTGCACGCGGCGGGCCGCACTTCGAACCGCTGAACCATGGTCCCCCCGACGCGCACGAGGTACGGACATGTTCCCTCCGGAGCGTGAACCGCTGACAGCAGCGACATTGCTCGACCTGGCCGACGCTCCCGTAAAGGGCGAGAGCAACAAACACCTGCTGCGCCGCCTCACCACGGCAGCCGCACGCCTGCCCGGTGTCGACGCGGCCAGCTGCAACCTCACAGACGACCGGGGGCAACCACAGGCGCTGGCAGCCTCCACCGAACTCGCGGAACAACTGGAGCGCACCCAGGCCGAGTTACGGGAAGGCCCGTGCGTGGACAGCCAGAAGATCCGCAAACCCCTGGCCAACCTCATCATGACCCACCCGCACAGCCGCATCCGCTGGCCCCACTTCGCTCCACGCGCCGTGGAACTCGGCTACACCACCGTCACCGCCCTGCCCATTCACCATGAACGCAACACGCTGGGCGCGCTCAACCTCTACCTTCGGCACGGCACTCTGCCCCCGACCCAGGTGCAGGCAGGCGCGCTCCTCACCAATGCCGTCGCCATCGGCCTGTCCCACCGCACCCTGCTCGACCGGACGAAAGACCACGTACGCCAGCTCCAGGACGCTTTGAACAGCCGCGTACTGATCGAACAGGCCAAGGGGATTCTCGCCGAACGCCTCCACTGCACCGTCGACGACGCCTTCGACCTGCTCCGCCACCACGCCCGCAGCCGCCAGCTCAACCTCACTCACCTGGCGAAACACATCGTTGACAACCCGACCACCGGCGGCCCCTTCCCCTGCCCGCCCGACTGAGCAGAACGGCCGCGCAGGGAACACCCGAAAGCACCTCCGTGCATCGGGCAAGAGCGACCCGGTCAGGGCCACCAGAGCCCTGCCACGCGGCGGAGGGAGCCTCAGCAGGTCGTGCGCATGCTCCAAAAGCCGCCGCTGGGCACAGAGGGAGCTTCCAGGTCGCTGAACCTTCAGGCCAGGACGCCGAACCTTCAGGAGGGAGCTTCTGCCCGAGGGCGCACCACAGCCGCACCCGCGTGCACGGACATCGGACATCACGGTGGCGGCCGTTGCCGCCGCGCGCGCGATCGACCACCCCGCCGACGCCAGCGGCGTACATCCGAAGAAGCCGCTCGCCCCCGGCGTCTGCACGACGAGCGCCGGCCCGGCCATCGAGAGCAGCGCGCCCACGAGCACCACCGGACTCCGGTCGCCCACCAGCAGCGTCTGCCCCGGCTGAGCTCCCACGAGTGCGATCAGCGCCACCCGTGCGCGCCCGCGCGCCGCGGCCCGTGAAGCGCGCCGCCGGCCACGCCGCGGCCGCACCAAGAGCGGTCGCCATCGCCCGTACCGTCGTCTCGTCGGTGAGCGCCGGGTCGAGGGACGCCTCGGGCCCCTCATCCCGAAATCCCGAGCGGAGGCAGCACAGGTCGGCCGGCCGACGGCGCACCCCGAGGTGCACGGAGGAGGTCGGCGTACGAGTCCGGCCCGAGCCACGGCGCGGGCCGGACTCGTTGTACGGAGCGACCGCGGCCTGCGGATCTGCCTGCCGATGACCACGGCCCGCTCAGCACCCAGCAGGACGGGGTAGCGCTCCCGGCCCTTCTCCGTGGCGAGTTGCTCTTGCGGAGCCACCTGGAACCAGAACTGGCCCGAGCAGCGGAGCGAGTCCTCACAGCGTCGAGTTCGTGCACCCGTACGCCACCACCACGGGCAGTGCCCGGTCCTCCGGCGGAAGCTCCCCGTGATGATTTTGGTGAACAACCTCCTGGGAAGCGTGCCCAATCTGCCGGACGTGCTTCGTGGCAGGTCAGGTCCGGTGAACCGCACGCGTCAGCGGTAGGATTCCAGCCCGCCCCGCCGCCGCACATCCAGCGTCGCGCAGTGGAAGGAACCGCCGAACGGCGCGTAGTGCATCAGGTCGCAGGGAATGGGCTCGAACCCCCACCTCTCCAGTGCGCGCAGCATTCCGGTGTGATGCCGCTCCGCGATCACGCGCTTCTCGTCGATCATGAGGACGTTCATGCTGAGCCACTTCCCGCACAGGGAAGTGAGCTTGAGCAGGCGTTCGTTGATCGGGTCGGGTTCGGGTGCGACCAGGACGTCCCACGAACTCAGCGCCTCGGGCAGCCGGTCGACGTCGACGTACTCGGGATTGACCAGTACCTTGCCGGGTGCGAGCAGGCAGAGCGTCGTGTCGATGTGCATGGGGGTCCGGCAGCGGCTCTCGACCTCGTGAATGCGGTGGCCGGGGCCGAGGTGCCTGCGCAGCCAGTCGATTCCCATCCGGTTGGTGACGTTGCTGCGCGTGACGAAGAGGTCCCGGCCGGCCCGTACGAAATCCGCCGCGTCGAAGACCGGCTCGAACTCGGTGAGGAGGTGGCGCATCGGCTCGCCCGGCCCTGGAACGCGGAAGTCCGCATCGTAGAGCTCATCGGTGAGCTGTGGTTTCGGCGCCGATGTCCAGCGGGCGCCGCGCCGGAAGTAGTCCTTGAGTATCGGACGGTAGGAATGGGTCTCGAAGTACCGGCAGGGCCAGGCCATCGGCGTCTCGATGATCTCGTCGCCGACGACGAGCATGCTGTCGCGCGGGCAGGTGTTGCAGAACCCGCGCGACGACCAGTCGGGGGTGCCGAAACGCCGCCTGTGGTCGACGGCGTCCGGGCGTCTGACCGTGATGTCGAGCGACTCCAACAGGGCGACGAACCGGTCCAGTTCCTCCCGCGCCTGTTCGATCAGTGACTTCGGGTACCGGAACCCGGCGGCCATGCTCTGTAATCGGCCCGCCCACGGCGGAACGTTGACGAGAACCACCGGATGGTCGGAGGGGATCGTCGCACCGTCCAGGCGACCCACGATGATCTCTTCCAGGGGATCCCACTCGTTGTGCGAATTGACCGGCGAGACAAGGGTTTCCGCATCCTCCTCGGAAGAGGGTCGAGGTACGGATTCGTGCACCGCTGTCATGCTCCACCACCTTGGGTTGCGGAAACGTGCAAGCTGACGAACGAATGTAGCGAATCCGATATCTCCCGTGAATACGTGCGCGGGCGGAACCGCCGTTCTCGGACGGTGCCGGGCACTCGCCGCGGGTCGCGCGGACGAATGGCCTGGCCTCCGCCCGGGTCCCGCCCCGGCACAACGCGCCACGGGCGCGGACCAGGTCGAGGATCGCTACGCCAACGCCAAGGGAAGTGAACAAGGTCTACGTGAACCCGGACCGGGCCGTGAGAGCGACGGCCGGGCCCGCACGCCCGCACCACCTCCCACGCCGGCCAGGCGCACGCAGAGGACCCGCCATCGTCGACGTACAACGAGATGGTCGCCACGCCAGCGCTGTCCCCAACTGGCTCTCCAGGTGCGGACTCCGCCCAGTCAGCCTGCCATGCGAAGCCGGTCCGGTCGGATCCGAGCGTACGGAGAATGCACTCGCGTCCCGCGGGCTGCCCTACAAGGGTGAGGTGTGCCCGAGAATCAGATGAGACAGCCGGTCGCACCGGTCACGAAGTGGTCGGCCGGTTCGATCCGGATCACGAGCCGGACGGTCAGCGCCGCCGGTATCTCAGCGCGTCTGGGCATCGCACCGGACGAGCAGTTCGAGCGTGGCGGCCTGACGAGCCCCCGCAATCCGGCCGGCACCCGCCGGGAGGCCAGCGTCTGGATCAGGCAGAGCGGACTGCACGACGACAGCGGCCTCGCCGACCACGTCCGGACGCTGGTCGAACATCTCCGCGGGCGACGTGCGGAACTGACGGCCTTGTCCGCCGACTGCGAGCTTGAGCTGCACCTCGGCTTCGGCAGTGAGAACGGCCAGGGCAGCAGTGTCCTGCCCGCTCACCTGCTTGCCGAGGTCGGCGCCCTGGGCCTCGATGTCGTGCTCGACCTCTATCCGCCCGAATCGGTGCCCACGGTGGAGACTTCTGGTGGGACCGAGCCCGGGTAACGATCTCTCCCCCAACTCAATTCAATGCTCGCGAAATCAGCGTCTTCATGTGTAAGCACTTTCGGCGGGGCCGTCACCGCGTGCACGAACAGTGCCCGGTGAGCCGACGATTGGGTGGCGTGCACGCCACAGGAAGGGGCAGGCGCCGCGCAGTCGGCACACCCTCACGCCCTCACGCCCTCGGACGATCACCTCGCCTACGACGAGGTCCGGGCAGACCGCGCACCCGCCCGGACCACCTCCTGGCCACACGGGCCACAGCTCCCGGAAGGTACGCACCCACCTGCAAAAACGCGGTGTCCCCCACACCGTTCCCAAGCGCGTCGACCAGCGGGCGAACCGCCGCCGGAGCGGCAGCAACAGCGGCAGGTCGCCCGCCTTCGACAAGGACCGCTACACACAGCGCAACGTCGTCGAACGCTGCTTCAACGCGTTGAAGCAGAACCGGCCCGTCGCCCCCCGCTACGACAAGACCCGCGAACCCTGCGAAGCAGCACTGGCCTTCGCGTCACTCCTGATGTGGATCCGAACCGTTTGAAGACAACCCTAGGACAGGCCGTCGAGCGGCCGGAGGAAGCGGCGCTCGTACCGCTTGATGCAGCGTGTGTCACGAGCCAGTTCGAACGCTGCCTGGCACTCCGCGTCGGACATGCTGTCCGTGCGGTACTGCTCGTACGCGGCCAGGCTGGGAAAGGAGAAGAGGGCGTAGGCGATGTCGCTGTCGCCCTCACTCGGCAGGAAATAGCCGTGGTGCGTCCCGCCGAATCGGTTGACGAGCCGGACCCAGCGGCGACCGTATTCTTCGAAATCCTCAAGCTTGTCAGCGTCGATCTCGTACTTCAGATGAATAGTAATCATGCCTGCATGATGCCGTGTGACGGGTGCGGTCCAAAGGATGCCCGCTCCACCAGGCATCGCGGCGGATCGGATGGAGCGCGACAGCGCTGAAGGCGTGCTCGAAGTGGGTCTTTCGCAGGCCTCGGTGGCGGGCGCATCTCACGCCGGTGACCGCGACGGCCTGGTCGATGATTCCCTCGACACCAGCGCGGGCAAGTGGCCTGCCGCCTGCCCCAGTCGATGGTGGAGGCGGTGCGATCGAAACCGGTTCCGGCGTGCGATCGGGGCGAGCTGTTCAGCAGGACCGGGGTGATCAGGACGACGCCGAAGCACTTCTTCACGCCCACGATCAGCTCGGCGGAGGGGTAGCCGGAGTCGAGGCAGCGCTCGGCAGGCAGCAGGTTGCGGGCGGCGGGCATGCGGTGGATCGGCTCGGTCGTCTCCGCATCGGCCACCGTGGCTGTCACCGCATCGGCCACCGTGGCTGTCACCGCATCGGCCACCGTGGCGGTCTCCGAATCGGTCCGGCCGGCCGTCGCCGACCTGCTCGCCCCGGCGAGGGTGCCCCCACCAGGATGAAGTCGGGTTCGCGCTCGCGCAGGATCTTCGGCTCCGGTCACTGTGGCAGATCGGCGGCGAGGAATGGACCAAGGAGCGCGACCGATGCGTCGGGGCGGTCGAGGGGGATGATGTGGCCGCAGTCCTGGAGATGGTGTCCGACCAAATCATCGGCGGTGGGACGAAGTTGGCGTTCGAGTCCGGTGCCGACCGGGTGGGAGCCGACGGCCATGGTGGGCATGGTCGGCCGAGCCGTCGCGGCGGCGTCCTGGAGCTGCTGTGCGCTGGTGGGCAGGGCCCGGTAGCAGGAGAACGCGCAGCGCAGGGCCTCGCTCCCGGTGTGCGCGTGGACGAAGGCCGCGCGGATGTCGTCGGGCACTCCTCGCCCGAGCGTTCGCTGACTTCGGGGGCGGCAGCCCGTCGCGTACGCGGCGCACCGGATGGATCGGCGCGCACCTCGGCATGATGCGGGAGGGGCAGGGCGGGCTCAAGTGGTGTGCCCGGCACAGGTGCCCGGCCACCCAGTGCGGCGGACCGAACCGGCCGCATACGAACCGGCCACGTACGAACCAGCCACGTACGAACCGGAGTTGAACGAGGCGGACCGTGACAAGGGTCGCCTCCCGGAGGCGCTGCACCGGTGGCCGTGCGCAGCCGGCATCCCGACACCGGTTCGCGGCGCGTCACACCCCAACAGCACCCCAGGATCCGAACCCTTTCGGATCCAGAGCAGATCCCACCCGCGAATAGAGGGAATCCCACCGCCAAGAAATGCATTTATATGACATCTGGCGCCTTGCTCTGAGGTACCTCAACTCTTTCTCAGAAGTAGTTTCAGGAGGCCTCTCTCGTGTCAGAATCTAGGCTCGGAAGGTTTCACGGTGAAATCGAAACCAGGTGGAAAGGCTCTTCAAAATGGCAAAGATTCGCTTTGGTGCAGGGGTGGTTGCGGTGGCCATGCTGGCAATTCCGATGCTCGCGAGTACCGCCCAGGCGGCTTCAGTCGGTAAAGCCGGGGCTGCGCAGTCCTCCTGGGGGTGCGACACCAATCCGACCAAGAAGCGGTTCAACACTTCGTACACCCCGGGACACATCTCCACCACGGTCTACTTCAACAACCACTGTTCTCACAGCGTGAAGTGGAGCGTAACCATCTTCAACACAAAAGATCAGGTGAGGCGGATCGTGTGTGCCGGCTCCACGCCGGCAGGTGCATCAGGCAAAAAGAAGTTCAGCATGGGCCTGGTCGATAATTTCGAGCGCGTCAACAAGGGTTGCTGAACCTCACTCGATGACCAGGCGGTCCGCCATACGGTCAACCCCGGTCTCGCGTGATGATGACGGCCTTCGTCCCCTCCTCGACGCGGCTGCGGGCCCACGTGCGCCGTCGAAGGCGGAAGTCCGCGACGAAGGCAGGCAGCACCGGAATGGCGATGGTCAGAATCACCAGGCCCTCCCCCAGTCGGTGTCTACGTCGTCGACAAGGGTGACAAGCCCGTCACCATGACCTTCACGCCCACCTCCAAGAGGGCCCGTCCCCCGTCCTGGAAAGCTTCCTGACACACCGTCACGGCCGGGGCGCCACCCCTCGGCTCCTCACCACTGGCACGGCGGCCAGCTCCAGGACCTCATCAGCCCGGACGTGGCCGACCACATCCGTACTCGATCCGCGCGCACCTCCGGCCGCCGCCCTCGCCGACGGACTCGGCCTGCCCGACCTGTCCTGCGTCGACTTCACGCCCGCGCTGGGCACGCCCTCCGCCACGGTCCGGCGCTCCTGCACCGGACGGACCCGCGGCACGGGCTCCGCGACGGGAACTTCCCCGCGCTCGCGGCCTCGCGCACGCATCGTCGGCCCTCACGCCCTGACCCACGCCTCTCCGCGCTGCCCGCGACCGACCACGCCATGGCGCGTGGGCAGCCGTGTGGGAACCAGTGCTCCGGCGCTTGCTCCCCGTCCGCCTGCCCCAGACCTACGCCTGGGGCAGGCGGGCGGTGGCCGGCACGTACGGTCCCCCGACCGGCCGGGGGGATCAGGCGGGGGTGATGTTCTCCGCCTGCGGGCCCTTCTGGCCCTGCGTGACGTCGAAGGAGACCTTCTGGCCTTCCTGAAGCTCACGGAAGCCGGAGGCGTTGATGTTGGAGTAGTGGGCGAAGACGTCGGGGCCTCCGCCGTCCTGCTCGATGAAGCCGAAGCCCTTTTCCGCGTTGAACCACTTCACGGTTCCCGTTGCCATGCTCAATACCTCTCGCGCGGTGCAGGGCCCGCCCTGCGCAGGCCCAAAAAAGGATCATGCCCCGGCGGAGCCCGAAAAACCAGATCCTCCCCGCATCCGGACGATGAAGTGGGCTCCCTCCGCCACGAGCGTCGGTCGCTCCTGGCGGTCTTTGCCGGCCGGCCGGGCGGAGGACAGCAGCGGACCCAGCCGGCGGGACCTGAGTATCGGTCCGGCCCTCGCACGTACCCGGCCAAGATCCGCCGTCAGGGAGGGCGCTACGAGAAGCGCAGAGCCCTCCCGAGCGGAGCCGGCTCAGCCGAACCGGCCGGGCTGGTAGGTCCCGCCCTGCTGCCCAGTGATGACACCCAGCCGGTTGCTGGCGTTGATCAGCGAGATCAGGCAGGTCAGTGCGGCCAGTTGCTCCTCGTCGTAATGCTTGGCCGCGTTGCTCCAGACGTCGTGCGGTACCCCACCGGAGGCATCGGCTATCCGCGTGCCCTCTTCAGCCAGCTCAAGGGCAGCGCGCTCGGCTTCGCTGAAGACGCCGGCTTCACGCCAGACGGCAACCAGGGTGACGCGCTCGGTGCTGGTGCCGTCGTGGAGGAGGTCCTTGCTGTGGATGTCGGTGCAGAAGCCGCAGCCGTTGATCTGGCTCGCGCGCAACAGCACCAGGTCGATCGTCGCCCTGGGGAGCAGTCCGCTGTTGATGACGGCCATGCTCGCCGTGTTGATGCCCTTCATGGCCTTACCGGCGATCTCGCTGCCGAACAGGTTCAGACGCACAGTCATCTCGTGAACTCCTTGGTGTCGGAACAGTTCTCAGTTGTGGGCGATGGCGTTGCGGAGGAAGGTGTCGAAGCGCTGCAGCCAAGGGAAATCGCTGCGGAGGGCATCGAGATCGGCCTGGTAGCCGCTCTCGGCGAACCACTCGAACATGCGGTCCTGAATGGGCTGCGGCACCAGACGCGTCGGGACATCGGTGACCTTCTGGTATATCGCCGCGATCTGCTCGAAGGTCAGCGAGTCGCCTGCGATCTCAAGCTGCGCCCCGAGGTACTTCTCCGGCTGGGCGAGCACGGCGGCGGCGATGCGGCCGATGTCGGAGGTGGCGATCATCTGCATGGGCTTGCCGGGGTCGACAGGCAGTTCCATGAGGCGTTCCCCGGTCATGTCTGCGTACCCGAGGAGGTTGTTCATGAAGAACGTCGGGCGCAGGGTCGTCGTGGCCAGCGAGGTGGCCGCGAGGTGTCGTTCGATGCGGGCCTTGGTTTCGAAGTGGTCGATGCCGGTGGCGCGTTCGGCCCCGCCGACCGAGCTGTACACGAAGTGCTGCACCCCGGCTGCTGCGGCGGCGTCGGCGAGGGTGCTGCCGCGCCGTACTTCGGCGGTCAGCTCAGCGGGCGCGACGGCGAGCGGCTGCACGCTGAACACGCCGTAGACACCTTCCACGGCCCGTTCGATGGCGGCGGCGTCGTCGAGATTCCCGGGCGTGAGGACGGCCCCGGCCTTCGCGAGGGCGCGTGCGGCGACGGAGTCAGGGTCGCGCACCAGCGCGCGCACCTCCCAACCGTCGTCGAGCAGCGCACGTGCAGTGCCTCCGCCCTGATTCCCCGTCGCTCCGGTAACGAGCACGGTCCGGTTCTGCTTCATCGCTTCCTCAGCTCCTCCCCTTGTGCGGAGCGTTTTGCTCCGCACAACTTCAACCTAGCGCGGAGCGAAGCACTCCGCAAGGTCTATACTTGCGCCCATGGAGATGTCGAAGCAGCAACGGGCGCGTCAGGCCGAGGTCGCTCGCAACGATGCGGCGCTGCTGGAAGCAGCGCGGCGGGTGTTCGCACGAGACGGAGAGCACGCGTCGGTGGGCGCGATCGCCGAGGCGGCCGGGGTCGGCGTCGGCACGTTGTACCGGAGGTACAAGAGCAAGACCGCGCTCTTCGAGCGGCTGCTGGTGCTGGCGAACGAGCAATGGCTCACCGCACAGCAGAAGGCCTCGTCCCACCCCGACCCGTGGGAGGGCCTGGCGGGCCTGGTGATCGAGAGCGTCGAGTACGGACAGGGCACCCTCGCACCGTTGGGCCGCCTGGCCGTGATCCCGACCGAGCTCGCCGAAGTCTCCGCACAGGCCGACCGGGACTTCGCCGAACTGGTCGATCGCGCACGGCGGTCCGGCGGCCTGCACCCCGACGTGACGCCGACCGATGTCGTCCTGCTGATCGAGCAACTCGCAAGTTCACCGATGGTCGAGCAGATACGTGACCTCGGCGACGAGAAACTCTCGGCAGAGGCCGAGGCCGCACGCCGTCGGCTGATCACGATCGCGCTGAACGGCATGGCAGGCGACCGACCGCTCCCCCTTCCGGCGCCACCCCCGTCCGAACGCCTCCTCACCGCACGGTGGCGCACCTGATGGGTGCTTGCGATGTGGCGGGCGGCTATGTGCGAGTGGCCGAGACCGCGGCTCGCCACTGAATCCCTCGTGCCCCGGACGAATGTTGCCCCTCCCGACTCTCGCCCACATCGGCAACGTCGGCCACACCCGTGTCCGTCCGCGTCTGCACGATCTGCCGGCCGGCCGGACGGCGGAGCCCCCGTCCTCCGTCCTGCTCCCTCCGGATACGGACGGGAACAGAACGGCGGGCTGCCGGTCAACGACTGCATGCGGCCTGGTCACACTCTGGTGGGCGGTCCGCCAGGGCCGTCCCACGCCTCACCCCACTCCACCCAATTCCCAGGCTCAAGCCGTTGACCAGCGCTCCTGGGAAGCACGACTGGAGTACTGACCGACGGGCAGGCAGATCGTGTGGACCCTGACCGAGGCGGCGGTGGTCCTGGCGCTTCCGACGTGGGCGTTGTTCAGCCACACCTTCCACTGCCGGCCATCGGGGCGGTCGCCCTGGAACAGGGCGTAGGAAGGCGTCTTGACCTGCTGGTGCCCTCCGCCGACGATGCTCGTGCCCGACGGGCATGGGGGCCCGGCCTACTCCTTCGAGGTGTCCGCCGGGACTTCCTGCTCGGGCCCCGTCAGCCCCTGGGGCGGGCTCACCGGCCCTGCCGGGCCGCGGGAGCTGTCCTTGCCGTGGCTGTTGCGACGGTCGTACGCATGAAAACTGGCCCCTTCCTTCACTTCACGCCGGAACAGATCCGTCTCACCAATTCCGCGGCCGTGCGGGCACGCGAGCGGACGAGACTGGGCGAGTGACAGCGGCGACCCACGCAGCAGCAGCATCCCGGAACGCACCGGCCCAGCTGGAGCACTTGGACACGGGGCGGTTCACGCTGACCTGACGGTGGAGGAAGGAGCTGCCCCGGTGGCTTCAGGACCTCGCGTCCGCGTGGGGCGTGTCGGTGCCGCCGGCAGAGCGCCCGTCGCGGTCGTAGGTCCGGTGACAGATCGATGGGCCGGCAGGATTCATATCGCTCAGGAGCGTGACGCAAGGGTGGCCCTTGCGCTGTACGAAGTTGTCCGCCCCGGTACCCGCGGTCGAGGTCTCGGGCTCCGGGAAGCGCCGGACCCATCGCACCAACGTCGGCCTGCACACCCCGGACGCCGGAGTACGGGACGGGCGGGCACCTGCCCGGCCCGGCAATACCCGGCCACCGACTCGCCCTCGCGGCCCGTGGGACGGAGCCCCCGCACGCCTGGAGGAGCTGGTCCGAGACGTACACCGGCAGGCACCCGACGCCAGACACCGTCGGCGAGGAACACAAAAGAAGGAGAGCCTCCCGCACTCCTTCCGGCATGGAACAGACGGCCTCCCCACCCACCAGGCAGGGAGGCCGTCACTGCCCCACACACGGCTCTCCACACGAACAGCCGCTCACTGTGCCGGACATTCGTCAGCAGGTGATGGGAACGTCCAGGGTCACCGGGCTGGAGGGATAGCCGAAGGCGGATGAGGTGAACTCGGCGTGGACGGTCGAGCCGCAGGAGACGGCGCCGCCGACGCCACGGACCTGGGTGGTCGTGGCTTGGAAACGGACCGGCTGCACCAGGTGGCCGAGGGAGGTGCCGCCGATGGCGTTGCCGGTGAGGGTCGTGGTCAGGTCCTTGACCGGGAGCGTCGAGCCCGGGCTGGGCGGGCCCGCCAGGCTTATCTGGCCGTACAACTGCACGCTGTTGCCGGTCACTTCGGCGCACACCTTGGTCGACAGGCCCACCCGGAGAGCGGACGGACCGCATGTCACGGTGGTGGCAAGGGTGGTGGGGGCGTGTGCGGCGGTGGCCGGGGCCGCACCGAATAAGGCCAGGCCCACGGTCGCGGTGGCGAGCAGAGCGATACGAGACATGAGGGTGGTTCTCCCTGTTCAGAGGCGTCGTTCAGAGGCATCACTGGCGCACTCAGGATGCAGTTGCAATGTGACATTGCACTGAACATCAGTATGTGTGGATGCGACGTGAAGGTCAACTCCCATATCTCCATGAGGACTTCGCGCCCTCACCTTCCCCCTGCCCCGCCGAGTTGGCCGATGGCGGCCTTCGCACCGGATTCCACCCGCGCCGTGCGAGCTGCTCCCCACGCACGCGGGAAGCAGCTCTCCGGGATCGGGAACGGCAGGAAGGAGATTGCGGTGAGGCAGGAGCCGCTGCGAGAGGCGCCGAGGGCTTGACCGGGGCCCACCTCGTCGGGGTCCGCGGCCTACGGCGTCACGGGGATGTTCGTGAGCCCCTTGCCGCCGGTCACCGTGTTGTCGCGGTGGACCGTCGTCCGGCAACTCGCGCTGCTGTTGGTGACGTTGATGGCCAGTTGGGTCTTCCCGGACGCGCCCGCCAGGTTGGACCTGTTGCCCCGGAACACCGTCCCGCAGCCCCAGCCGGGCTTCTGGGTGTGGGTCTGGTATCCGTCGTTGGTGGAGTTCTTGCCGGTGTTGTTCTCCACCAGGACGTCGTTGCCCTTGACGTCGACCCAGGAGTCGTCGTAGTTGGCGCCGGTCAGGCCGGTTCCGTCGAAGGTGTTGCCGATGATCCGCGCTCCGGTGGTGCCTTCCTTGATGTCGATGCCCTCGCCACCGACGCCGGGGCCAATGGTGTTGCCGACTATCTGCACGTTGTCGCTCTTGTCGCTCAGGGTGTTGGCGCTGCCCACGTACACGCCCTCGCCCATGCCCGAACCGTCGCTGCCGGTGTCGTGGATCCGGGAGTTTCTGATGACCCCGTCGGAACTGGACTTGCGGAAGTGGACGCCCTCCATGGAGAGGTGATGGACCTTCACACCGTCTACGACGACTCCGCGGGCGGTGTCGATCATGATGCCCTTCTGGCCGCCGGTCACGGTCAGGCCGCTGACGGTCCAGTACGAGGCACCATCGAGGTGGAGGCCGTAGCCGCCGCGCGCGGTGAGAACGGCCCTGGTCGAGCCGGTGAGCTTGATGCGGGAGTCGGCGGTTGCCGCTCTGGTGGCCTTGAAGTTGCCGGTGTACGTGCCGTCGGCGAGGTGAATGGTGTCGCCGGGCACCGCCGCGGCGAGCGCGGCCTTCAGCTGGGCGGAGGTGGACACCTCGACGGTGGCGGCGCGGGTCGCGGCCTGGGAGGGGCTAGTGAGGAGCGCGAGGATGCCGGCGCTGAGGGCGAGGGCGAGTGGCGTGCGGGTGCGCGTGTGCACGGGGGCGCCTTCCTGTGAACCTGAAGTGGACGGGCGGAGCGTCATTCTCGGTATGGGTTCTCGGTCCTGGCGAGGGACGCCAGGACCGCGGGGTCGGCGGACCTGCGGCACCTGCGTCCCTCTGCGGCAGCGTAATTTCGGCGGATCAGCCGATGTGGAGGCGGATCAGCCGATGTGGAAGCTGTCCCCGTACACCTTCCAGTCCAGCGGGGTGTTGAGGTCGAGGTTGCCCTTGTTCAGGAAGACCCGCTGCGCGGTGTCGACCCGGCTGGTGTCGCTGTGCGCCTCCTCCTGCTGCATCGCCCAGACGCGGGCGTCGAGGAAGGCGTGCAGGTACGCCGTCTCATCGCCGCCCTGGGCCGGCGGCTTGGCCTTCTTGAGGGCGCGCTTGCGTATGTTGCTGAAGGCGGTCGGGTCGGTGCCGTCACCGTGCATGACGAGGGAGTCGTAGTACGCGAACTGGCCGAGCGCGCGCAGGCCGTCGGCTTTCGCCTGGGAGACGGCGGGGTTGAAGTAGACGCGGTCGCGCTCGTCCCTCTGGGCTTTCTGGAAGGCGCTGTCCTTGGCGGCGGTGGCCCAGTCCTTCGTGAACTTCGGGTCCAGACCCGCGTGCGAGTCGGTGCCGTCGACGTCCTCCAGGGCCGGGAGGTACTTGGCGAGGAGGTTGCCCGGCTTGCGGTGGGTGTAGAGCCGTACCAGGTCGAGCATGTCGCCGGTGCCGGAGCAGAAGCCGATGATGCCCGCCGTGTAGCCACGGCCGTCGCCGATGTCCTCGATGTACTTGTACTGGGCCTTCCAGTCGAGCGAGGAGTTCTCCGCGCTCGACACCAGCTTCATCGCGACCTCCTTCTTCGCCGGGTCGTCCAGCCCCGGTGCGGCCGCGTGGGCCTGAGGCACGGCCAGGAGTGAGGCGGAGACGAGGGCTCCGACCAGTCCCAGTGCGGCTCGGCGTGAGACGCCGCGCGAGGAAGTCGAGTTGATGGTCCGTGACGCCATGAAGGGCTCCAAATGAGCTCGTGGGGGCAGTGGTTGGCGCTCCGCCTTCTTGTTAGGAAGGTTTCCTATCAGGTGGATTTGCATGCGCGGAACCTGTCGAACCGAGTTTTTTTGAAGCGCTGCGACGGGTTTGAAGCGGCGGGCGAGGCTCGGCGGCCCGTTCGGAATTTGCTGTAGCGCTGCCGCGAAGCAGGCAAATTCCAGCCTCGCCCTCGCGGCTGCGCGGAGCGGAATCCGCCTGTCCGGTGGGCGGTGCGTTCGACAGGCCGACCGGGGCAGGTGCGCCCGGCCCGCTGCCGGGGCCGCCGGACCGAGTCGGCGCGCGCGACCGACGGAGCGGCTGTAGGAGCAGAAATACGGGCTGTCGCCCATGGGAGGCATGGCGAACAGCCGGAATCCCGGTCCTCCCGAGAAGACCTCCAGGGGCTGTGCACGTGCCCCACAGACACCCGGCGGCACTCGTTCCAGGCAGGTACGGCGGGCCTCGGCGTCCGCTACCCGAACGCAGCTCAAATTCCTTGTACGTAACCGTCATTAGCTGCCGCGCATCCGCGAAGACCATTCCTCATAGCGGTTTCTCTCCGCGCGGCCCGCCTCCCCGAACTCCGGTCCCGAGATGCCCGGCCCACTGACGCCGCCCTGTCCGCCTGCTCGCGGAACCCCGGGAACGCGCACGCGAGCCGCACGCGCTCAGTCGTTGAGCACGATGCCGATGTGATCGGTGAACTCGTCGTCCGTTTGAACTGGTGGAGCAGGGCGAAAGTCCGCTCGACGACGGACGGACGCGAACCGTCCCGTGCTCAGGCGTTCCAGCCCAACGCCCCACCAGGGCGACGGAACGTTTCCGAGGGGTACAGCTCTTGTTCCGGGGCTGTGTCAGGCGAAGTCCCGGCGGCGGCCCACCGGGACCGCGAGCAGGTACAGCGGCGGCAGGAGCGCGGCCGTGCACACCGTCCACAGGGCCGCGTGCGTCCCCGCGTACGTGGCGAGCAGGCCGGCGGTGAGGGCCCCGAGCGGCTGGGCGCCCCAGGACACGAAGCGGACGGTGGCCATGACACGGGAGAGAAGCTCGGGCGGGGACTCGGTCTGACGGTAGGTGCGGGTGGTGATCGACCCGATGACGACACCGAAGGCGAAGCCGGCGTTGCCCAGGGCGAACCAGTAGGCGTCGGCTGCGGACGTGGTCAGCGGGACCAGCAGTGCGGCAGCGCCGCCGGCGAGCACGGCCCCGACGACCCCCCGGGCGGTGCCGAACCGCCTGGTCAGTCGGACCGCCACGGTGGATCCGGCGAGTGCGCCGATTCCGTCCATGGCGAGCACCAGGCCGAGTTGTACGGGCGTCAGGCCGGCCTCACGGACCAGGTAGAGCGGTGTGAGGGCGACCAGGGCGGCGCAGACGAAGTTGGTGGCGGTGGCCCAGAGCATGCAGGGCAGCATCACCGGGTGCCGCGTGACGTACGTCCAGCCCTCGCGGATCAACCGGAGTGCGCTGGCGCCGGTGCGGGCGGCGGGACGGCGCTCGGGCAGGGTGTGCAGCAGCACGGCGGAGAGCAGGTAGCTGGCCGCATCCACGAGGAGCGCGCCTACCGGGCCCGCTGCGTGCACGAGGAGGCCGCCCACGGAGGGCCCTCCGGTCTCGGTGACGGCATGCGTGCCGGACATCAGGCTGTTGCGGGCGGCGAGCTGTCGGTCCGGGACGATGGCGGGCAGAAAGGTCGAGTTGCCGATGTCGAAGAGTACGGTCGCGGCGCCGGTGACCAGAGCGGCGAGCAACAGGTGCGGGTAGCTGAGCCGGTCGAGCCACCAGGCGAGCGGGAGAGAGGCGACGGCGGCGAACCGTACGAGATCGAGGGCGACTTGGAGGCGGCGGAGGGGGACGCGCTGGGCGATCACTCCGGCCGGGAGGCTGAGCAGCAGCCAGGAGATCTGTCCGGCGGCAGCGAGCAGGGCGGCCTGGAGCGCGGTGGCGTCGAGGACCGTGAGGGCGATCAGGGGGAGCGCGAGGGCGGTGACGGCGGTGCCTGCGTTGCTCACGGTGGCGGCGGCCCAGTAGCGCCAGAAGACGGGCGGAGGCGAGGTCGCGTGGCGGGTGCTGCGGCGATCGTCCTCCGGGACCGTCGGTGTCTCGCTCATGTGACGCCTGCCTTCAGTGAGTCTCTTATGGGAACTTACCTGGTTGCGATAGAGTTCCTATCCGGAACTGACGGCATGGCGCAAGATGGTTCCGAAGATTGGACGCTGCATCCGGAGAAGAGAGGCGACCCGTGGTCAGGTCGGTGCCCGAGCGGGACGCCGCCTGTGCGATCGCGCAGGCGGCTGCGGTGGTCGGCGACTGGTGGAGCCTGCTCCTGGTACGGGAGACCGCACGCGGCCACCACCGGTTCGACGCGCTCCAGGAGGAACTGGGCATCTCCCGCAAGGTGTTGACCGAGCGCCTTGCACACCTGGTGGGGGCGGAGGTCCTGGAGAAGGTTCCGTACCAGAGCGGCCCGGTGCGGTACGAGTACCGCCTGACGGAGAGCGGGCGGGGGCTGCTGCCCGTGCTGCTCTCGATGCAGGACTGGGCGGACCGTTGGCTCCTCGGCGACGGCTCGCTGAACGGCACGGCCGACGAGGAGAGTGCGGAGGCGCTTCGGGTGGCGGGCCTGGTGGGCGAGTCGCTGCCGCGCCTCGAACTGCCGGGGCACCGGGACGGGGAGCCGCTGGACCCGGTGGCCGAGGCTGCGGCCACCGTCCTGTTCTGCTACCCGGCGACCGGTCGCCCCGGCCCACTGCCGGACGGCTGGGCCGATATCCCCGGCACCGTCGGCTGCACGCTGGAGAACCGGCTGTTCCGGGACGCGTACGACGAATTCCGTGCGGCGGGCGCCGAGGTCCACGGCGTGAGCACGCAACGCCCGGACGAACAGCGGGTGTTCGGGGTCGAGGAGGGCATCCCCTTCATCCTGCTCTCAGACGTCGACCTGCGTCTCGCCGCCGCTCTGCGGCTCCCCGTGTTCCGCGCCGGGCAGGCACTGCGGCTGAAGCGGGCGGTACTGGTGGTGGACCGCGAACGCGTGGTGCGGCACGCGCGCTTCCCGGTGACGGACATCCCTGGAGCAGTGCGCGAGGCGCTGGCGGTGGTACGGCGGGTGACGGCGGGAAACTGACGAGCGCGGGCGCGGCGAGGGCCCCTGGCCTGCACGCCGCGTCCGTGACCGCGACACCCGCCGGCCGCCCCCGGAGTTGTTCCGCGCCCGACGAAACCTGCCGTGCACCCTGATCCTTGCAGCCCCAGTACCTGCACAGGAGCCACACCCGTTCAGGACAGCGCACGGTGGGATCCCAGTCGCTCCACCCTCGGCAGGGTGGGTCGAAAACCCCCTGATCACCCAGGTGTCCCTCGTATGCCGTATCCCGCGTAACTTTCGCATGCTATCGATCGTTTTCGCGCAATACGCCTCTGTCGACCCATGGATGCACATTGCCACGGTTCAGTGTGATTGTCCCCGCCTACATGGTGCAGGCATATCTGCACGAATGCCTTGAATCCGTCTTGGAGCAGCCCTTCACCGATCTTGAGCTGATCGCCGTCGACGACTGCTCACCGGACGGCAGTGGAACGATCATCGACGAGTTCGCGGCCCGCGATCCGCGGGTGCACGCCATCCACCTGACGGAGAACACAGGTCTCGGCCGAGCCCGCAACGCCGGGCTCGCACGCGCCACCGGCGAGTATGTGATCTTCCTGGACAGCGACGACTCCCTGACCCCCGACGCACTGCACGCGATCTCGGACCGGCTCAAGAACACGGACAGCCCCGACGTCCTGGTCTACGACTACGTACGGTCGTACTGCACCGGCAGCACGGCCCCCAAGGCCGTCGCGGCCCAGCTCAGCGAGGAGGGCCCGGCGGCCTTCACGCTGGACGACAGACCAGGGCTGCTGAGAGTCCTGCACGTCGTCTGGAACAAGGCGTACCGCCGTGAGTTCCTGGAGCGTGCGGACTTCACCTTCGCTCCCGGCTACTACGAGGACGTCTCCTGGACCTATCCGGTGCTGGTGACCGCGGAGTCGATCGCGGTGCTCGACAGGGTCTGCGTGCGGTACCGGCGGCGCAGACAGGGAGCGATCACCTGCTCCCCCGGGCCCAGGCACTTCGAGATCTTCGACCAGTACGACCGGGTCTTCGCCCACCTGGACGCACACCCCGAACTGGCGCGCTGGCGGCCCCTCGTCTTCCGCCGGATGGTCGACCACTTCAGCACGGTGTTCACGGCCCGCGACCGGCTGCCGCGCGGCAGCCGCGCCGCGTTTCTGCGCCGGGCCCGCACCTACTGCCGCCGCTACCACTGCCCCGGCGCAACTCCCCCCACGCGCACCAGAATCCGGCACGCCCTGGTGCGGCTGGGCGCGCATCGCAGCTACCTCGCCCTGTGCTTCGCACGAGCTCTCCAGCGAAACGCCCTCCGCGCCGCCGTCGCCGCACACCGTGCCGTCAGGGCAGCCGCACTCCAGATCCACTACCGCATCCAACGGCTCCTTCCGCTGCGCGAGAACGACGCCGTGTTCTCCGCCTACTGGGGCCGCGGCTACGGCTGCAATCCGGCGGCGATCGAGGCGAAGGTCCGCGAACTGGCGCCCGGCATCCGCACCGCCTGGATCGCCGGCCCCGCGCACCACCACACGGTCCCGGCGGCCACCCGCCGCCTCACCCCCGGTTCGGCCGCGTACTGGACGGCGCTGGCCCGCTCCAAGTACCTGGTCAACAACGTCAACTTCGACCGGAGACTCGTCAAGGCCCGGGGACAGGTGTTCGTGCAGACCCAGCACGGCACCCCGCTCAAGCGCATGGGCCTCGATCTGCTCGACCGGCCTGCCGCCTTCGGCGACACCGACGTCGGGCGGATGCTCGCCAACTGCGACAAGTGGGACTACGTCCTGTCCGCGAACCGCCATTCCACGCTCGTCTGGGAGCGGGTCTACCCCGCCGGTTACACCACCCTCGAATACGGCTATCCGCGCAATGACATCTACCGGCACGCCACCGGCGAGGACGTGGCCCGGCTGCGCGAGAGCCTGGGCATCCCCGGGGATTCGGTCGCGATCCTGTACGCCCCCACCCACCGGGACTACCGCCCCACCCAGCGCCGGTCGATCGATCTGGAGCGCATGCTGCGCTCACTCGGCCCCCGCTACATGGTGCTCACCCGCGCCCACCACCTCTCCGGCACTCCGCTCGTGGACAAGGGCTCGTCCCGGCTGGTCGACGTCTCGGACCACCCCTGCGTCGAGTCCCTCTGCCTGGCGAGCGACGCGCTGGTCACGGACTACTCCTCGCTGATGTTCGACTACGCCAACCTCGACCGCCCGATCGTCGTGTACGCCGACGACCGGGAGGCCTACGAGGCGACCCGAGGCACCTACTTCGACCTCCGGAACTTCCCGCCCGGTGCGGTCGCCACCGGCGAGGACGAGCTGATCGACATCTTCGCGACCGGCGAGTGGCGCAGCCCGCGCTCCACCGAGCAGCGGGCCGCGTTCCGCGAACGCTTCTGCCCGTACGACGACGGGGGCGCCGCCGAACGGGTCGTGCGGCATGTCCTCCTCGGGGAGACGCCGGGTCTGCCGCCCGTCGTGCCGTGGGAGGAGCGGCAACCGGCGGCGGATTCGGCGGCGCCCCTTCCGCGGCAGGCGCCTGAGGCGCCCGTGACACTGCCTACCAGCGCCGCTTGAACGCCCACCGAAGGAGAGTGTGTTGCCCCGCTTCAGCGTTGTCGTTCCTGCCCACGACGGACCGGGGCGGCTGCCCGACTGTCTTGATTCGGTGCTCGGCCAGGCCTTCGCCGATGTCGAGCTGATCGCCGTCGTCGGCGACCAGGAAGCGCTGTGTGCCTCGATCGTGGCCGCGCACGCGGACCGCGATCTGCGGATCAAGGTGGTGCACTCGCCCCCGGGCGACGGCCTGCCGGGCGCGCGCAATGCCGGAATCGCCGCCGCCGAGGGCGAGTTCCTGCTCTTCCTCGACGGCGACGACACGCTGGTGCCCGGCGCGCTGGGAATCCTCGACGCCCGGCTCACCGAGTCCGAGGAGCCCGATCTGCTGCTCTTCGACCATGAGCGGGTGCACTGGTTCGACGGCAGCAGGGGGGCGACGCTCGAACGGCTGTGGCAGGGTGCCCCGGCCGAGCCCTTCACGGTGGAGCAGCACGCCGCGCTGCCCGATGTGCTGGTGCCCGCATGGAGCGCGGCCTATCGGCGCGGCTTCGTGTCCCGGCACGAACTGGCCTTCGTACCCGGCATGTTCACCGACACGGTGTGGAGCGTGCTCGCCGCGCTGCGAGCCGAGCAGATCGCGCTGCTCGACCGGATCTGCGTACGACATCTGCTGCGCCGCCAAGGCAGCCGGAACCAGATCCCCGGCCCCCACCACATGGATCTGCTCGACCAGTTCGACCTGGTGATGCGCCGGGCGGCGGAGCTGAAGCCGGACGCGGCGCTGCTCGGCAGGGTCTTCCACCAGTTGGTGTGCGGGGTGCTCAAGACCGCGGCATCCCCCGGGCGGCTGCCGAGCCCGGCGCTGCGGCGACAGTACTTCCGGCGGGCCGCCCGGCTCTACCGTCAGCACCGCCCCGCGGGCCACCGTCGGCCAGGAGGCAGCGTGGGGCTTCAGCACGCGTTGCTGGCTTCCGGCTCCTGGACGGCATTTCGTGCACTGCGCGGCACAAAACGTCGGCTGGGCAGGGTGGCACGGCCTGCCGGACGGCTCCTCGGAAGACTCCGGAAGCGGAGCAGCAACCCGTACAAGTCCTTCCTCAGGCGGCCGGTGGACGAGAACCTCGCTGTCTTCTCCTCGTACTGGGGCCGCGGCTACGCCTGCAACCCCGCCGCCATCCACGCGGCGGCGCGGCGCCTGGCCCCGCACATCAAGACGGTCTTTCTGACGACCGAGGACCACGCGCGGCAGATGCCCGACGACGTGGAGGGCGTGGTGATCGGAAGCGCCCGCTACTGGGAGGTGCTGGCCACCGCCAAGTACACCTTCAACAACGTCAACTTCGAGATGGCGGTCAGGAAGCGCCCCGGCACCCTCCATGTGCAGACCCAGCACGGCACCCCGCTCAAGCGCATGGGCGTGGACCAGGTGGAGTTCCCGGCGGCGGCGGCCACGGCCGGCTCGCTCGGCAAGCTGCTGCAGCGCGTGGACCGCTGGGACTTCAACCTCTCGTCGAACCATCACTCCACCGAGGTCTGGGAGCGGGCCTACCCGGGTGCGTACGAGAGTCTGGACGTCGGCTATCCGCGCAACGACGCGTTCTACCGGTCGACGGCCGAGGACGTGGCCGCGATCCGGCGCCGCCTCGGCGTCCCAGGGGACCGGATCGCGGTGCTGTACGCGCCGACCCACCGCGACTACCGCACGGAGTTCCTCCCCCAGCTGGACCTCGTCGCGTTCTGTGAGGCGCTCGGCGAGCAGTTCGTGGTGCTGCTGCGGGCCCACCACTCCTACGAGGGGTCCGCAGGTCTCGAAGGGATGCTGCGCTCCGGCGCGTTGATCGACGTGACGGAGCACCGTTCGCCCGAGGAGGTGTGCCTCGCCGCGGACGTGCTGATCACGGACTACTCGTCGATCATGTTCGACTACGCCAACCTCGACCGTCCGATCGTCGTGTACGCCGACGACTGGGACGTCTACCGGGAGACACGGGGCGTCTACTTCGACCTGCTCGCCGCGCCGCCGGGCCCGGTGGCCCGTACCCAGGACGAGCTGGCGCGGATCTTTTGCAGCGGTGAGTGGGACGGCGAGGCCGCGGCCCGGCTGCGCGGCGAGTTCCGTGAGCGGTTCTGCGAATTCGACGACGGTCTGGCCGCGGAGCGGGTGGTGCGCCGGGTGCTGCTCGGTGAGCCGGCCGAAGCGCTGGCGCCGGTCGTTCCGCTGGGCCAGCGCGTCCCGGCCCCGGCCGCCGCCCGCGTCCTGCGCCACTGACCCGTCAGAACCGCACGCCCGCACCCATCCCTCACGACCGTGGAAGAGCCCGTGCCTCGTTTCAGCGTCATCGTCCCCGTCCACAAGGTCCAGGGCTACTTGCGCGAGTGCCTCGACTCCATCCTGACGCAATCCTGCACCGACATCGAGGTCATCGCGGTCGACGACTGCTCACCCGACAACTGCGGCAGCATCATCGACGAGTACGCGGCGCTCGACGCACGTGTCAAAGCGGTCCACCTGCCGGAGAACGTCGGCCTCGGCCGGGCCCGCAACGCAGGCGTCGGCCACGCCACCGGCGACTATCTGCTCTTCCTCGACAGCGACGACAGCTACACCCCGGGAGCGCTGCGGGCCATCGACGAGCGGCTCAGGGTCACCGACGACCCGGACGTTCTCGTCTTCGACCATGTGCGCACGCACTGGTGGGGCCGTGGCGGCCGGAGCATGACGGCTGATCTGCTCGCCTCCGCGGGCACGGACACATTCGACATCGTGAGCAGTCCCTCGTACCTGCATCTGTTCCTGGTCGCCTGGAACAAGGCATACCGTCGCGACTTCTTCACCGGCCACCAATTCACCTACCAGCAGGGTCTCTACGAGGACGCCCCGGTCACCTATCAGGCGTTGTTGTGCGCCCGCCGCATCGCGTGTCTCGACCGGGTGTGCGTCGCGTACCTGCAGCGCAGGCGTGGTGCAATCACCCGCACCCCGGGGCGCAGGCACTTCGACATCTTCGCGCAGTACGCGGGATTGTTCGCGTTTCTCGACGAACACCCGGAGCTGGACAAGGCGAGGCCGCTCCTCTTCGAGCGGACGATCAACCACTTCCTGGCGACGATGCCGCTCAGCGAGCGAGTGCTGCCCGAGGACCGGGCCGCCTTCCACCGGGAGACGGTGGAGTTCTACCGGCGCTACAAGCCGGCTGGTTTCACCCCGCCGGACGATGCCTACCGCACCCAGTGGCGCCTGCTCCCCCGCAGCCCCTACCCGGTGTTCCGGGCCTGCATGCTGGCCGCGCGGCTGCGGAAGGCGTCCCTCCGCAAGAAGCGCGAGGTGCGCAGGGCGACCACCCGGCAGATCAAGCGGGCCATCGGCCGTACCCAGCGCCGACTCCCGCTCGATCCGAATCTCGCCGTGTACTCGGCCTTCTGGCACCGCGGTGTGCTCGGCGATCCGGCGGCCGTCCACGACGCGGCCCGGATGCTGGCCCCGCACATCCACGCGGTGTGGGTGGTGCGGCCGGAGGACGTGGAGCGGCTGCCGAGCGGCATCGACCACGTCACCCCGGACACACCGCGCTACCACCGGGTGATGAGTCGCGCCACGTACTTCGTCAACAACGTCGACTGGGCACACGGCCTGGTGAAGCGCCCGGGGCAGATCCATGTGCACACCCACCAGGGGACGCCTCTGGGGCACATGGGCGTCGACCTGCTCGGCCGGCCGGCCGCGAAGTATCACGTCAACGTCCGTGCGATGCTCCAGCGCGCGGACCGCTGGGACTACAGCCTGGTCTCCAGCCCGTACACGGAGCAGATCTGGGACCGTGCCTATCCCTGTCGCTTCACCTCTCTGCCGACCGGCTCCCCGCGCAACGACGTGCTGGTGAGGGGGGACGTGTTGCGGACGGTCGCCCTGCGCAAGCGGCTCGGTATCCCGGACGGCAACACCGTGGTGCTCTACGCCCCGACCTGGCGCGCCCACCGCAAGTCGTACGTGCCGCGGCTCGACTTCGAGCACCTGGCGCGGGGCCTGGGGCCGAAGGTCACCCTGCTCGTCCGACTGCACCCGAAGGACGCCAAGGCCGAGACCCGTGATCTGCAACTGCGCGACCTCCAGCGGCGCGGGCAGCTCCTCGACGTCACCGACGAGCCCTCGGTACAGGACATGATGCTCGTCTCCGACTGCCTGGTGACCGACTACTCGTCCCTGATGTTCGACTACGCCAACACGGACCGCCCGATCGTCGTCCACGGCGACGACTGGGCGACGTACCGGGCGGCCCGCGGCGCCTACTTCGATCTGCCGGCCGAGCCGCCGGGCCACGTCTCCACCAGCACCGACGAGTTGACGGATCTGTTCGCCTCCGGGGCGTGGCAGGACGCACGCTCCGCCGCTCTTCGCGCCGCCTTCAGGCGACGGTTCTGCGCGTACGACGACGGGCACGCGGCTGCCCGAGCGGTCTCCCTGATCATGCTCGGCCGGGAGTACCCCCCGTCGGCCGTTCCTCAGCAGCACGCACGACGGCTCCGCGACGACGCGCACCCCGCCCTCCCGGACGGAATGCGTTGACCGCCCTCTCACCTCTCGCTCGCCGCTCCGGTACGAACGCCTCTCGCTCGCCGCTCCGGTACGAACGCCTCTCGCTCGCCGCTCCGGTACGAACGCCTCTCGCTCGCCGCTCCGGTACGAACGCCCAGGAGATCTCCGCATGTCAGACGTCCCACCCCCTTCCCGGCCCCCTTCCCCAGCGGCGGCTGTGAGGCTCCAGGACCTGTGGTCGCGCGTACCGGAGGCGCTGCGGCTGCCGCTCGTCGTCTACCTCTCCTGCCAGGTCTGCTACCTGCTGTGGTGGGCGGCCTTCTACCCGGGTCTGATCGACTACGACGCGCTCGCCTACACCTGGCAGGTCACCACCGACCACTGGATCTCCAACCACTCGGTCCTCTACAACTCCCTGCTCTGGCTGTCCCTCAACGCCACCGGGGGCTTCGCGGCGTTGACGCTGCTGCAGACGATCGCGATGTCCGCGGTGCTCGGCTACACGTGCGCGAGCCTGCGCACACTCGGCGTACGCGGACGGTGGAGCGCACCGGCCGCTGTGGCCTGCGCGGCGGCTCCCCCGCTCGGGTCGTTCACCGTCTACGTAGGAAAGGACGTGCTGTTCACGGTCTGTGCGGTGCTGGTGTTCGCCGTGACGGCACGACTGGTGGGCAGACGGCTGCAGGGGAGCTGGAACGGCCGACTGCGACGCTCCGAAATCCTGCTGCTGTGCACCGCGTTCCTCGGGATCGGCCTCTTCCGCAACAACGGCTTCCCCGTCACCGTCATCGCCGCACTGGCCCTGCTCCTCGCACTTCCCGGAGCCCGGCGCCTGATCGCCGCACTGGTCACCGCCACCACGACCGTGACCTTGACGCTGATGCTCGTGGTCTATTCGGCGGTCGGCATCCAGAAGCCGCCCAAGACTCTTGTCTACAACCTCCACTACGCCGACCTGGCGGTGACCTACGCGCAGACGCCAGGCCTGTTCACCCCGGACGACCAGCGGCTGATGACCCGGGCGGCGCCCCTCTCCGACTGGCGTGCGGCCGGAGCCAGTTGCTTCGCCTCCGACCCCATGTACCAGAAGCTGAACACGCACGTCACCGACCCACTCACCGAACCCATCGTGCAGTTGTGGTGGCGCACCCTGCGCAAGGCCCCCCAAAAGGTGATGGCCGCACGGATCTGCCGAGGACACATCGCCTGGGCCGTCTTCCCCGGGCCGCAGGATCAAGGCGGCAGGACGTACAACTCCCTCAACAAGGTGCCCCCGACGTTCCTCAGGTGGCACCCGGACATGAAGTCGAGCCCGTACCTCCGGGCGGCCCGGCCCCAGCCCCTGTCCGAAGCCCTCGGCCACGTCGGCAACTTCGCGTACGAAGCCGCCCACGTTCCCCAGTTGGAGTGGATCCTGTGGCGCGGCGCGATCTGGTCCTACGCCACCTACGTGCTCGTCACCCGGTTCACCCGGGCCCGCGGCTGCCGCCCCTTGCTCGCCCTGGCAGGCGTCACCCTCGGCATTCAGCTCACCGTCTTCGTCGCGACCCCCTCGCCGTGCTTCCGCTACATGGCGGCCCCCATGTTCATCGGCGTGCTCTGCCTGTCACTCGTTCCGGCGCTGCGCGGTGCCGTACGTCCCGTCGTCCCGCCCCCGGCGTCCCGAACGACGTCATCCACTACCTCATCCACCTCACCGAAGGACGTGGAATACGTCCCGTGAAAAGCGCGCGCAGCAGCTGAACCGCTCGGTGTCCGACGCCCAGGAGATCTCCGTCCATCCCCCACAGCGAGTCCGGGCCCTCTGGGCGCGCGTACCGTCGGAACTGCGGTTGCCGCTCGCCGTCTTCCTCTTGTGCCAGGCCTGCTACCTGCTGTGGTGGGCGGCCTTCTACCCGGGTCTGATGAGTATCGACTCGGTGGTCTACACGTGGCAGGTCACCACCGGCCACTGGCGTTCGGACCACTCGGTGCTCTACAGCGCGCTGGTCTGGCTGACCCTCACCGTCACGGGGGACTTCGCGGCGTTGACGCTGCTGCAGACGATCGCGATGTCCGCGGTGCTCGGCTACACGTGCGCGAGCCTGCGCACACTCGGCGTACGGGGGCGGTGGAGCGCACCGGCCGCTGTGGCCTGCGCGGCGGCTCCCCCGCTCGGGTCGTTCACCGTCTTCGTGTGGAAGGACGTGCCGTTCACGGTCTGTGCGGTGCTGGTGTTCGCCGTGACGGCACGACTGGTGGGCAGACGGCTGCAGGGGAGCTGGAACGGCCGTCTGCGACGCTCCGAAATCCTGCTGCTGTGCACCGCGTTCCTCGGAATCGGCCTCTTCCGCAACAACGGCTTCCCCGTCACCGTCATCGCCGCACTGGCCCTGCTCCTCGCACTTCCCGGAGCCCGGCGCCTGATCGCCGCACTGGTCACCGTCACCACGACCGTGACCTTGACGCTGATGCTCGTGGTCTATTCGGCGGTCGGCGTCGAGCGGCCGGGCAAGGCGCTCGTCCACAACCTGAACTACGCCGACGTCGCGGTGGCCCATGTGCGTGCACCGGGCCTGTTCACCCCGGACGACGTGCGGCTCATGACCAAGGTGGCGCCGCTCTCGACCTGGCACGCTGCCGGCACCAACTGCTACACGTCCGACGTGTTCTACTACAACGCCTCGATGAACCGGACAGTGGCCGGTCGGCTCAACGCACCGCTGATGCGGTTGTGGTGGCGCGTTCTGCGCACGTCGCCCCAGCAGATCTTGGGCGCGCGGCTGTGCCGAGCACACATCGCCTGGGCCGTCTTCCCCGGACCGCAGGAGAAGAACGCCAGGACATGGACGTACGGCACCTCGATCCCCGCCGACGTGTGGGGGTATCGCGGGATGCAGCACAGCCCGTACCTGCCGGTGCTCAAGTCCCGACCGCTGTCCCAGGCCCTCCACCACGCCGCCGTCTTCGGCCGCTCCGCCTTCGGCGTCCCACAGCTCGAATGGCTCTTCTGGCGTGGTGCCACCTGGTGCTACGCCACCTATGCGCTCGTCGCCCTGCTCACCCGGGCCCGCCGCTGCCGGCCCTTGCTCGCCCTGGCGGGCGTCACCCTCGGCGTGCAGCTCACCGTGCTCGCAGCCAACCCCGCGCCGTGCTTCCGCTACATGGCAGCACCCCTGTTCATCGGCGTGCTCTGCCTGTCGCTGATCCCCGCCCTCACAGGCCACCGTGAGCGGTCTGTGCCAGTCGGATGAACCTCGATCCGAATCGATCGTGTCGATTCTTGCGCGTGGAAAAGTAACGCACAATTGCGCCCACTGCGGTTTATCCGAAAGGGCATCATAAGATATGGCATACGACCCTCAGCAACGCTTCTTGAGCTTGGTGCCCGGCGGAAACGGAATTCTGTACGCGATTCAGGCCGACGGAAATCTGTATTGGTATCGGCATATCAACTGGACAACGGGCACCCCGGCCACCTGGGCAAACTCTGGCGCCCCGCGACTCATCGGCACCGGATGGCAGAAATTCCGATTCGTCCTGGCCGCCGCCGACGGACAGATCTTCGCATTCATGCCGAACGGGGACCTTCTTTGGTACCGATACATCCTGTCCAACATCAACACCGGCGCCGGGAGCTGGCACTCAGCAAGCGGCAGTCGCATCGGTACCCAGTGGAACTTCCCACGTGTCATCGGCGGGTGGAACAACGTCTTCTATGCGCAGGACGGCAATGGAGACCTGCGCTGGTACAAATATACCGGCACCAACGGCTCCTTCAGTTGGGCGGCGAATTCGGGCGCCAAGATCGGCTCGCAATGGCAGGCCTACACCCAATTGTTCGCCGACCCGAACGGGGTTATTTTTGGAACACGGCACGGTCGCGCACTCAGCTGGTTCCGCTATCTCAGCTCAACCGGATCATTCAACTGGGCGAACGGTGGCGTGCCGATGGACACCACCATGTTGGGGCCGTTCGAGAGGGGGCTCTTCTCCAACGGTTCCGGTTCCATCTACAAGATCAGGACGAGCACCACCAACCCGCCGGGCACCGACAACCAACTCCAGTGGTACCGCCTGCTCAACTCCGAGACCGTCCATACCAGCGGCGTTCAGTGGGCGGGCGGGTCCGGCGCTGCGGTCGGCTCGGGTTTCACCCGCGAGCATTCTGCGGCGTTGCAGGGCTATCCGACGTCGATCTCCACTGCACAGGGATCGAGTCTCGGCATCCATGTGTCCACGACGTTCTCCTCGTACACGTCGTCCACCGTCCGCCTTGCTCCTGCCTCCGGTGCCCCCGTCACGGTCACCGCGCCCACCACTCGAACCGGGCAGTTCCAGCTCCTGAAGAGCGGATATCACAGTGCAGGGTGCGGGTGGAATCCGTCCTTCTCGGTATCCGTCGGGACCGGGACAAACTGGCCTTCGGGCGTATACGCATCACAATTGAAATCACCCCAGGGTAAAGAACACCACGTGATGTTCGTCGTGCGGCCTTCATCACCACAGCGGCAGATCGCTGTACTGATTCCGACCAACACGTACAACGCCTACAATTTCTGGGGCGGGCACAACCAATATACGACCGGCCAATCCGGTGCGCAGCGGACCGTCTCCATGCAGCGCCCCAACATGGGAACCTCATGGGACAACTCCTACGTAACAGCAACCGGAATCATCGACCATCTGCTCCACAGTGACCTGCTGCTGTTCCGATGGATGAGCTCGCAGAACATCCCGTACGACTGCTATGCGGACAACGACCTGCATGCGACAGGTGCCTCCTGGCTGCGGACACCTGCACAGGGCGGGAATTACAAGGCGCTGGTGCTGACCACCCATCCCGAGTATTTCACGCAAGCCGCGCGTGACAACATCGCCGCATTCCAGAACAACGGCGGCCGTATCATCTACTTGGGCGGGAACGGCCTCTACGAACGGGTGCAGTACACACCGGACGGCCGCGCAGTGATTTTTCGGCGACCCGACGGCTCACGAGATGTCTTCGCAGATTCCGGACAGTCCGAATCGCAAATCCTGGGCGTATCGTACTTCCCGCCGACGTACATGTCCTTCGCCCCGTACGAGGTGCGCGACACCGGTAACAATCCTTTTACGGCGGGAACCGGCCTGAGCGTGGGAGACACCTTTGGCAGCGTCGCCTACGACATCGCTGCCAGCGGCTGGGAAGTTGACCGTCGACAGGCCGCCGTGCCCGGATCCGTACTCGTCGCGGAGGGGCGCAATACCTCGGGCGGGGCCGAGATGCTCTACGTGCCGCCCATTTCCCCCAGGGGCTGGGTGTTCTCGGTCGGCTCCCTCTCCTTCACCGGCAGCATTCCGTTCGACACCGCGATCCAGAAGATCCTGTTGAACGTCTTCACGAGAGCGGTGGCCTAACGTCCTGACACAAGATCAGGTACCGCCGAACGGAGAGAAGCGAGAACATGAAGGAAATGTCACGCCGCACCGTACTGGTCGGCGCCGCGGCTGCGGTGACTGCGCTGGGCCTTCCCGCCTCAAGTGCTGGTGCGGCGCCCGTACAAGAGAAGCCGCCGACCACCGCGAAGGAGAAACGGTCGGCAACCGGCACCTGCGGAATGCTGGGCAGCACGGAAATCTGCGTCACCGCACGAGAGGTCCAGGATGTCACCGGCCTCCAGTACGTCCTCGCCAACGGCGGTGACCAGCCGATGACCTACACGTTGTGGTACGTGGATACGAACGGAGGGCCTGAGTCGGGCAGGGTCACGGAAACGGTGCAGGCAGGGAAGACCGTCACCGGCTACTTCTACGGCGCCGTCCAACACTGTTTCACGCTGTACGTGTGCGAAGAGGCCGGGAACGCATGCCTCACCCTCGGACCCGTCTGCGGCGAAGATCCGTCAGACTGGGAGTAGAGACCGAACGGGTCAAGTCCCCGCACCCGGAGACCCGTTGGGTCGTTCCACAGCACATGAATCAGAACAGTGAAGCATCGCTCGCTCCGGTCCGGATCGCGGCCGGGGCCCAGGTCGACGAGTCGGTCGCGCTGGGCCCCGGCACCGCCGTGTGGGAGCTCGCCCAGATCCGTGAGCAGGCCGTGCTCGGCGACAACTGCGTGGTGGGGCGGGGCGCCTATGTCGGCCCCGGTGTCCGGATCGGCGACGGGGTCAAGATCCAGAACCACGCCCTGGTCTACGAGCCCGCGGAGCTCGCCAACGGCGTCTTCGTCGGTCCGGCCGTCGTGCTGACCAACGACCACAACCCTCGCTCGGTCGACCCGGAGGGCCGGCCCAAGCGACGTGACGACTGGGAGCCCGTGGGGGTCAGTGTCGCCGAGGGCGCGTCGCTCGGCGCGCGATCGGTCTGCGTGGCCCCGGTCCGCGTCGGCCGCTGGGCGATGGTCGCCGCCGGTGCCGTGGTCACACGGGACGTGCCGGACTTCGCCCTGGTCGCCGGAGTCCCGGCCCGTCACATCGGCTGGGTGGGCCGTGCTGGCCGGAGACTCCGCGAAGTGCCCGGTTCGGCCGGGGTGTGGGAATGCCCGGAGACCAGCACCCTGCACACCGAGGATGACGGCGTTCTCACGGAGGTCTGAGGCGAGAGCCGCACCGGGGCGCGGCTGCGGCGGACTCATCCGGAGACAGGGATCCCGACGGCGGCGGCTCGGCGGTCCGGGCTCTCCTGGATGTCGAGCATGAGGGCGCCGACGAGAAGGTGAATCCCGGTGAGGATCGGCATGGTCGCCAGCAGGACACTCCCTGCGCTGGCACTCGCAGGCCCGAGCGTGTGGATCAATACCCAGGTACTCACCGCGCCACCGAAGGCGATCAGGAAGAATCCCGCCAGGAGCAGGAGAGCGATCGGCGAAAAGGAGAAGACGACGTACTTCAGGAGGACGCGTCGCCCGGACCCGCGAGCCAGCTGGCCGATCAATGCCGGAATGACCTTGTGCATCCGCATGGTGGACACCTCATTCCCGTAGACCGCGGGAATCGGGACGTCACAGGCCGGGATCCGAAGGATATTCAGATTGATCAGCAGGTCGTTCTCGAACGAGTAGTCCTGGGCCACACGGTCGAGGTTCAGCCGTTCCAGCGCTGCCCGGTGGATCGCCGTGTACCCGTTCTGAGGGTCGAACAGGTGCCAGTACCCGGATGCCAGCTTGGTCATGAAGGAGAGGATGACGTTGCCGAGAATCCGGTGTTTCGGCATTCCACGGTAGGAGTCGCGCGAGTAGAAGCGGTTCGCCTTGGTGAAGAGAGCGGTCCCGTCGCAGATCGGAGCCAGCAGGGCGGGAAGGTAGGCGGGGTCCATCTGCCCGTCGCCCGCCATGACCACCGAGACGTCACACTCCAGCCGCAATGCCTCCTTGTGCCCGTCGCAGACCGCTCCGCCGACTCCGGTGTTGTTCTCGTGCCGGATGAGCACCACCCGCGGGTCGCCCGCGTCGATCGCCTCGACGGCCGTCGAGTCACTGCTGGCGTCGTCGATCACCACGATATGGTCGACGAAATCTGGCGTGGTATTGATCGTCCGAGCGATCAACTTTTCCTCGTTGTACGCCGGCACCACAACCGCGACTTTCATATTTTGATACACGGAGAAAAGACCTCTCACGGTTCTTCGACTGGAATTCATCTGCGACGATGTGCGGGAGCAGGGAGGAAGGTACCAGAAATCGTCACAAAATTAAGGCACGCCGTCCGTCGCTTTTCCTCGACTCATGCGACAAGGTTCCTTCTTGTCGGAGGGCTGTGCTACGCGATCGATGTGGGGACACTGGTCCTGCTGCACGGCGGACTGCGTATGCCGTTGGCCGCGGCCACCTCACTGGCTTTTGTGACCGTACTGGCGGTCAATTTCGGCCTCAACAGAGCCTTCGTATTTCGCAGCGGCACACTGGCCGGACCGGCCTTTGCCAAATACCTCGTGCTCGTCGGACTGAACTACTGCGCAACCGTGGCAACGGTCACCGGGCTGACGGCTCTGGGCCTGTCGTACGTAGCGGCGAAGACGACGTCAACCGTCGTCAATGCGGTGGTGAATTACGGTGCGTTTCGGTGGTGGGTCTTCAGGTCACCCGGTGCGCGAAGCACCCGCAGTCCGGGCAGGCCCGCGCCGACCCCACTGCCGTGACCGGCAACCGCGTTTCGCCGACCACGCCCGCGCGGCACCTGAGTGATCGTTCTGCAGGGAGAACAGAAATGATCACTCAGGGCCGCGGGCACCTCACGACCGCTGGGCGACCGCCGCCGGACTCCGGGGGTGCGGGCTCTGCAGCGGCAGGTACGCCTTCCGTCGTGCCGAGTCGAGGACTGCCTCGGCGACCTCGACCGTCCGCAGCCCCTGCTCAAGGGTGACGATGTCCGTGCCCTTGCCCTCCACCGCATCGCGGAAATGCTCGTGCTCGACGAGCAGCGGCTCGCGCTTGGGGATGGCAAACCTGACCATGTCGCCCTCAGCGGCTCCGCGGAAGGTGCTCAGCGCTTCCCACTCCGTGGCGACGGCGCCGTTGGCATGGAAGGTGAGGTCCGCGGTGAGGGTGTCCGCGACGAAGCAGCCACGCTCGCCTGTCACCGCCGCGAAGCGCTCCTTGAGCGGGCTGAGCCAGTTCACGAGATGGCTGACCATGGTGCCGTTGGTGAGCTCACCGACGACCGCGACCATGTCCTCGTGCGGGCGGCCGCTCTTGGAGAGGGTGCGGGCCGCCACGGAAGCGTACGGGCACCCCGTCACCCAACTGGTGAGGTCGATGTCGTGGGTCGCCAGGTCCTTGACGACGCCCACGTCCGCGATGCGGTGCGGGAAGGGCCCCTGCCGCCGCGTGACCACCTGGAACATCTCACCCAGCTCGCCCGCCTCCAGGCGCGAACGCAGGCTCTGCAACGCCGGGTTGAAGCGCTCGATGTGCCCGACCCCGGCGATCAGACCGGCCCTCTCGAAGGCGTCGACCAGTCGTCGGGCCGCAGCCGCGGAGTGGGCGAGCGGCTTCTCGATCAGCGCGCACACGCCGTCCGCGGCCAGGGCGAGGCCGATCTCCTCGTGCAGCGCCGTGGGGCAGGCGACCACGGCGTAGTCGAGGCCGAGCGCGAGCAGTTCGGGCAGAGTGGCGACGACCGGGGCGCCACGAGCGGCGCCCGCGGCGTCTCCCGCCGGGTCCATGACGCCGACGAGTTCGACGCCGTCGAGCGACGAGAGCACCCGGGCATGGTTGCGTCCCATCGCGCCCAGTCCGACAAGTCCCGCACGCAGGGTCTGCTTGCTCACAAGGCGCCTCCGGCGATGCTCACGGCCCGGGCGATGCGCTCCAGTTCGCCCTGCCCGAGGGTGGGGTGGACCGGCAGCGAGAGCACCGCGGCGGCAGCGCGGTCGGTCTCGGGCAAGGGAGGGCCGGCCGGGTGGCGGTACGGCTTCAGACGGTGGATCGGCGTCGGGTAGTACACCGCACTGCCGATGCCCTGCCGTGCCAGTTCCTGCTGTACGGCGTCCCTGCGCCCGCCGGGGACGGCGACGGTGTACTGGTGGTAGACGTGCCGGGCGCCATCGGCCACGTGCGGCACGGGCAGCCCCTCGATGCGGGAGTCGAGCACCTTGGCGTTGGCCCGCCGCTGCTCGGTCCACGCCGGCAGCTGCTTCAGCTGCTCACGGCCGACGGCCGCCGCGACGTCGGTCATCCGCATGTTGGCGCCGACGATCTCGTTCTCGTACCGCTGTTCCATGCCCTGGTTCCTGAGCAGCCTGAGGGTGCGGGCCACTTGGGGATCGGCGGTGCTGATCATGCCGCCTTCGAGCGCGTGCATGTTCTTCGTCGGATAGAAGCTGAAGCATCCGGCCTGCCCGAACGTTCCGACCGGCTGTCCGTGCAGCGCGGCACCGTGCGCCTGGCAGGCGTCCTCGACGACGGCGAGGCCGTGGCGCGCGGCGAGCGGCATCAGGCGGTCCATGTCGGCGGGGTGCCCGTACAGGTGCACCGGCATCAGCGCTGCGGTACGCGGACCGATCGCCGCCGCCGCCGCGAGCGGATCGAGACAGTAGGTGCCGGGGGTGATGTCGGCGAAGACCGGTTCGGCGCCCACCAGGCGCACCGCGTTGGCGGTGGCGGCGAACGAGAAGGAGGGCACCACCACCTCGTCGCCCGCCCCGATGCCGAGCGCCATGAGGCTCAGCTGCAGCGCGGAGGTGCCGGAGTTGACGGCTACACAGGTACGTTCGGCGACCAGCTCCGAGAACTCCTCCTCGAAGGCGGCCACTTCAGGACCCTGGGTGACATGGCCGCTACGCAGGACGCGTACGGCGGCTTCGATCTCGGCTTCGCCGATCACGGGTCGGGCGGCTGGGATGGACAGGCTGGACCCGCTCACGGGCAGCCTCCGTTCGAGAGCGAGGGACTCGGCCTGCCTATAACCGCGGTTCCGTATCAGGAGTTTCTGATGTCACTGCCTCTCAACCCGAAAGGCAGTATGCGTATGATGAGGCTATTTGTCCTCATAGGGTGCTCCGCCGCCTCGACACGTCCGCCGAGCAGGCATGTGCGGCCCGGGACACGGCCGTGCGGATCGGCGCCGTACCACTGCGGGAGGCGCTCAATGCCTTGGTACGACACCGCCGTCTCGCCGCCGCACCGGCCGCCGGGGAGCGGATCGCCGAGCTGACCGCAGTGGAGAGCGAGGTGCTGCGCGATGGCTGACAGCCGCGGAGCGTCACGGAGTTCACGTAGGTTCCGTAGCTGGCTCGCCGGTTACCGGAGAGTCATATGCGGCCCGGTACGGCGCCGTCCTGCCCGCGGTAGAGGTCGCGCAGCAGGGAAATCTCGGCGCCGTGATGGATCAGCTCCCTGTTGACGTGCAGGACCATGCCCTCCATGGGAAACCGCTCGGGACCCACAGCGGGCGGATTCTCCAGGTCGGCGTCCGAGAGCCCGCGGACCCCCGCGTTCCATCTCCCGTACATCTCATCGAGCTGTTTGAGCGCCTCGTCAGCGGTCCCCGCGTAGGCGAATGTCTCGGAGTCGACGTCCTGGCCGCCGAAGTGCCATCCGACCCGATAGCCCAGGCAGGAGACGATGATGTGCGCCAGCCGCCAGGCAATCGTGGTCACCGGCGCCGGCGTCGGCACCAGGTCGGGGGACGCGTCGTCCAGCCTCCACTCCCCCGAGCCCTCCGACATCGGTGCGGCCGACGTGCCACGCGGGCGGATGCTCCAGCAGCCACGCACCGGCTCCCAGAAGTACTCCTCGTCGGTGAGACCCTCCAGCCCCGGCCGCAGGTTCTTGCGCCAGTACCAGTCCAACTGGTCCGCGATTCGCTCGCTTCTTGTCATTTCCGCACGCTACCTATGACATGACGGGTGATCAAGACTGCGGTGTCCGGCCCGAGATCAGCATGAATATCCCGAGCGAGCGCCACGCCAGAGCCTCCGACCTGCATGTCGATCCGGCAGTCGTGCGGGAGGTTCGTACTGCGCGAGGTGTCCGCTCTCGACTACGAGGAGATCGCCGAAGCCATCGGCAGGAGCCCGGCTTCCGTCGAGCTGGTCCAGATCAACGGCGCCCCGGGGGCGGCGCAGGCAACGGGGGACCACAGCCAGATGGGCGGGGGTCAGGTCATCGCCGTGACCGCATCGGGCAGGACGCGGATCGCGGCCGGGCGTGCGGCCGTGATGGTCGGTGCGTGCTCGCTGCGGGCTGCGGAGCGCGCTGAAGCTCTCGATCGCGGAGAAGGCCGGGGGTGCTCCTGCTCCGTGTCCGTGACCTCTGCCGTCAACGGCCGGCCTCCGACGGAGCGTACGTACCGTTCCACGACTTCGCCCTGGAGGAGGAGTTCGGCCAGGCGCTCGCCGTGCCCAGCCCGGCCGGTGCGGTACGGCGGCTGCTGGCCACCGCATCCCGGTGGGCGCCTGAGCGGGCGGACCACGCCACCGTTTTCGTCACCGACCTGACCGGCGGCCGGTGACGGGCGGAGGGTGGTCACATCCGCTCGGGATGCGCCACCCTCGTGGACGTCGCGCTGGAAGTCGCGAGCCCTTCCCTCACACGGCTGTGCACGTGGCGCAGCAAGCACTCTTGTCTCCTCCGCAACCGGATCCACCGCCCCGGCGGTCCACGGTCCACGCTCATGGTTCTCCTGGCCCAACAGGGGGCGGCGGTAACGGAGTTCACTGCGGTGCTGGAACGGCAGGCGCGGTCCGCCGGCCGCGCCCCCGTGCAACCCGTATCCGGAACGACCCGCCGTGCGGCAAGCTGTCGCAGCCGACTCAGCCGTGCGAGGACGGGTGGTGTCCCATCCACCAGTTGCCGGTGGCGCTGGGGTCCGGGCTGGACCAGAACTCAATGACCGCCTGGGTGAATTCGGTGGGCGACAGCACTCCGTCGCCGTCGATGTCGAGGTGGCTGAATGCCTCGGCCGCCATCGCCTCGGTGAGCTGAGGGAAGTGCCCACGCTGGAACGCGAGGAACTCGTCAGGACTGATCTGGCCGTCCTGGTCGATGTCGGCGATCGCCAGGTAGGTTTCGGCGATCCCGCCGAGAGCGGCCCTGGCGGCCTCGGGGTCCTCTGCCAGCGTACGGGTCGAGGCGACGAACTGACTCTTGGAGATGCCCTGACTCCCGGCCGGGACGAAAGGCGCATGCACGTCCCGCCAGATGGCCGTGTAGGCGCCGATGATCCGATCCGACTGCGGGGAGCCTTCGACGTGACCGAGCGAGGTCGCCACCCGGCGCCCCATCTCCACGTGGTCGTCCTCGGTGAGGATGCCGTTGCCGCTCACGTCGAGCTGATCGAAGCCCTGTTCGATCTTCGATGTGAGGAAATCCTGGCCGGTCATTGCCGCTCCTTGCAGGTAGGCGAACACAAGTGACAGGGCATCAAAAGGCTGCTGTCGCATCGACGTTACTTACCGCAGGAAGTGCGGGGGCGGTCTTCGCCTGTCTTACACCTACGAGTGGAACGAGGCGAGAGTCCGTACGGGTCAACTGGTTGTTTCGGGGGCGGTGACGACCAGAACAGAAGCCTCCCCCGGAGGACCGCCTCGCACGTACGGGGTGCACCGTTTGGAGCTGAACGTGCCGGACTTGATGCTGAGACCGTCGCCGCTGCCCCCCATGAGCGCTCACCGTCGTCCGTCGCTGGACTCAGGCGTGGGGCATCGTTGTCAGAGGACATCGGACCGAAGAAGACATGGGGGGATCATGGTCGCGTTCCACGCGTCCGCGTTGGACGGAGTCGCCCGCAACCCGGCGCTGCCGACACCGTTGCTGCTGCGCCTGCTCGCCTTTGACGGCGGCGGTGACGGTCCGCCCCGTAACGCCGTCCAGCGGGCTGGACTTCCCGAGTCGGCCGTCGTGGTGATCCTCGCTCACCCGAACCCGGCCGCTCGGACCGCCTTCGCGATGAGCGCCAGAGCCGAGCCTGTGCAGCGGGCCCGGCTCGCGGACGACGACTCCCCCAAAGTGCGGGCCGCTCTCGCTCACGGACCCGAGTGGTGGGAGCCACGTACGACGGTCGCACCCCTGCCGGACGACGTGTGTGCCCGCCTGCTCGACGACCCCGACCCTTCCGTACGGGCGGCCCTGCTGGACTCGCCCTGGCTGGTGCCGTCGTTCGTGGCCTCGCTGGCCACGCACTCCGCTCCGGCAGCGCGCCGGAGAGCGGCGCGCGCGTGGCAGACACTGCCGGGCGAGCGGTCGGCGCTGCTCACCGATCCCGACCCCGAGGTGCGGCAGGCCGCCGCGCTGGGGGCGTGCCGCCGGGACGCGGACGTCACCGCCGCACTCCTCCGCGATCCGAAGTCCGCCGCCGAGGCGCTGCGACACGGGCTCCTGCACCGCGCCGTCGCCGAACGGTGTGCCGCCGAGCGGTCGCACCTGGCCGCCCTTGCCGAGAACCCGTCGCTGCCCACCGACCTCGTGGAGCGGCTCGCCGTCGACCCCGACGAGGCCGTACGGCTCGCGGTCTCCCTCAGGCCCGAGCTGGACGAGACACGGCGCATGGCGATCGACTTCACGGTCGGAGACCTCGACAGGGGCGACGGCGTGCAGTGGGTACGGGACGGACTCGCCGACCCCGAGGTGCTGCGCCGGGCCGCGACCTCCGCCCACCCGCTGCTCCGGCGAGCCGCCGCCCAGAGCCCTCACCTGCCGCCCGACCTGCTGCGCCTGCTCGCACGCACCGAGGATCCGGTGGTGGAGAACCGCCTGGGCATTCACCACCCCGATACCCCGGAGAAGGTCCTGATGCGTGTGTACGCGAGGCTCGGCGGGACGTTCTCCGCCTGGATGGCGGAGACGCACCCTCGCTTTCCCCGCGAGGGCCTCGCCGCCCGCTACGCGGACCACCAGGACGGCGACCACCGCCGACTGGCCGTCCGGGACCCGGCCGCCACGCCCGCGCTGATCGAACGGCTCAGCCATGACCCCGAGGTCTGGACGCGCCAGGCGGCGGCCGGCGATCCGCGCCTGCCGCTCCGTCGGCTCCGCGAAGCACTTCGCGTCCCTGAACTGGCCTCCAGCGCGGGCGCCAACCCGGCGCTCCCCGTGGACGCGATGGCCGCCGTCCTGGACAGGGCCGGCGTCTGCCCCTGACCGCCGGGCAGAACCGCCCCCTCGGGGGGGGCAACCATTCCCGTGGCCCAGTGGTCACATCCGGCGCCATCCGCGTATCGGGTGGGCCTTCTCAGCTCCGCCCCGGGAACTTCCTGGGGCGCTGGACCATGGGGGAACGCCTTCATGTATCACCGCACCGCCGCGGCAGCCTTCGCCGGGGCACTCGCCCTGTCCGCGATGGCGATGCCGAGGGCCGCCCAGGCCGACGAGGTCTGGTGACCGCCACGGACGACTCGGGCATCGAGACGGGAAAGACCTTCCCGGTCATGTGGCACGGCCCGATCCACAAGCCGACGGGCGACAGCTACGGTCTCGTGGTCGCCCATCCCGCCGAGGGCAGGTGCGTGACCCCGATACCCACCACGACCACCTGCACCTACACCCTGACGATGAACCCGCGCATCCACCCCCAGGACAACACCACGGCCGGAACCTGGGCCGTGCGCGCCCACGCCCTGGCCAACGACGGCGACTACATCGGCAAGGACTCCGCCGCCACGGTGAAGGTCCTGCGCAACTCCGTGCTGACGGTCAACGCCTCGCCGGAGCCGGTGAAGAAGAACAGGACGATCACCGTCACGGGCGCCCTGACCCGCGCCGACTGGAAGACCTACAGGTACGGGGGCCATGGCAAGCAGCCGGTGAAGCTGCAGTTCATGAAGAAGGGCACGGGCACCTACAAGACCCTCAAGACCGTCACGACGGACAGCAAGGGCAACCTGAGGACGACGGTGAAGGCCACGGCCGACGGCTACTTCCGCCACTCCTTCCCCGGTACGTCCACGACATCGGCGCTCTCCTCCGCGGCGGACTACGTCGACGTGAAGTAGCCCCGCACAAGCCGGCGCCGCCAAACAGCAGGAAGCTCAGGGCAGTTGACTTCTGCCCCGGGCTCTTTCACGCACACCTCGGAGGTAGGAACCGGCAGGTGGGCGGAGTCCGCCCCACCACGCGTCCGTCGTGCCCCGCCGACAGCGTCCTGGCGGCGGCATTGTCAGTGGCAGATCCTAGAGTCACCGCATGGTTGATCAGAGACTCACTTCTGCGGGGCTGCACGACTTCGCCACCTGGGCCCCGGTGTTGCGGCTGCTGCGCGACCGCGGCACCGGTCAGCGCTCCGATGCGCTCGCGCGCGCGACGGGGCGCATAGGACGGGGCAGTTGGAGCCTGCCGCTGAAGCGGTCGCGACCCGGGCCCGGGAGCGCCGTGCAGGTGGAGGACCACCAGGAGGAGTTCGATGCGGGGGGGGGGCGGGTGCACGACGCACTTGAGGCGGCCGGGGTCGACGACGTGTCCTTCTCCGTGGAGTTCGCGCCGGCCGGGCGGACGAAGCTCCGCGTGATGGGACCGGGCCCTGCCGTCGAGTCCGGCATAGGCACGGCGCTGCCGGGGGCGTTGATCCTGGTCGACGGCGCGGTGCCCGAGCCCTGGCGCCGACTGCCCGATCCGGCTCCCGGAGCGGTGCCGGCCCCGACGGCGGACCCGGCGCTGGTGGCCCGTACGGTGCGCGAGCGGGCGCCCGATGCCGTCGGCGCGACCGAAGCGGAGATCGCCGCCACGGAGGCGCGGCTCGGCATCGTACTGCCCGAGGAACTGAAGGCCCTCTACCAAGTCGCCCACCCGAAGTGGGAGCACGGCGACGAGACCGGTGCGTCGGCCGCGGAACAAGCAGAACACGCAGAACAAGCAGATCAGATCGACAGGGCGCTCGATGGGGAGCTCTTCCCGCTGGACTCCTGTTACCTGGCCGACGCCGCGTCACGTCCCTCCCCCTGGGACCACGGTGCCATGGAGGCGGTGGTCACCGGGCCGGAGGCCCGTGTCCAGGGCCTGGTCGGCTCGCCGGGCTGGATCGTGTTCGGGGACAACGGCGGGGGCGACCGTCTTGCGGTCGACCTGACGCCGGGCCCGCGCGGACACGTCGGACAGATCATTCTGATCGGTCATGAGGAGTACGTCGGCGCCCAACTCGTCGCGGACTCTCTGGCGGACCTGGTACTCGGCCGGCTGCATGACACACCTCGGGGTGGGCACGGCGAACAACCGCCGGTCGTGGCGCACGTCAACATCCGTCGCATCGCGAGTGTCGAGGCTGCTGCCCATTCCGGCCTGGAGGTGCTGTCCATCGGCGTGTGGGACGAGGCCCCCGTCAGCCTCGCCCCGGTCGTCGGACTGCCACGGCTGCGCACACTGTGCGCCTACCCCGGCACGCTCGTCGACCCCTTGGAGATCGCCCGGCTCAGCGGTCTCGAATTCCTGCGGCTCGGCCCGCAGGAGTGGCGGGTACTGCTCGACGCGGGGGCGGTCCCGCGCACCCTGCTGGCCGCCTCCCTCACGCATCACGGCCAGCAGGATGTGCTGCCGACCGTAGACCTGGCCAACGAGATCCTGGCGCTGTGGGACCGCCCGCAGATCGTCCGTACCGTGATCACGGGCGACCTCGGACCCGCCGTACCGGCCACCGACTGACGGACCCGGGCGAGCCTCGGCAGCAGCTCGTGACCCCGGCCCTCTCCCCATGCTTCGGCCGTGGACGGAGATCAGGGCCTGACAGCATTGGTGGCGGAGCCGCTCGCTGCCGGGCTTGAGGACGCGTGCCGCCTCACCGAGGATGCGGGCTCGGCCCCGAGTCGTCACGGCGCTGGTTTGATCACCGCGTCAGCCTCGCGCGGACTGGTCGAGCTCCTTCGTGAAAAGTACAGCGGCTGCCGACGGGATCTCGTTCGCCTGGCGCAACTCAGCTTCCCCCTCCCCGAGTTGGGCCAGCTCGGTCCGATCGGCGGTGGGTGGTCAGCAGATCAGACCTGTCGCCCTTGTCCGGCTCGCTCACCTGGCGCGGCATCGGACCCGTGGTCTCCCCTCCGCCGAGGCGTGCCTGCTTTCAGGGCCGCCACGCAATCCGGTTCGGCACGGGCGGAGCCGTGCGGGCGCCTCGGACGTATCCGAAGCGCCCGCGAACCCCCGAACGACCGTCGTGCACCCGCGAGTGCGGGTCGGTCGCAGGCGAGGTGATCCGCGCACGTACCGACCGACGTCGCACAAGCCGCGTGGGCGGGGTCGGACAGACTCGGCCCGTTCTTCCGTGCGGGTCTGCGTCCGGGCGCCCGCCCAGGGGTCAGTGGAGTCCGGTCACCAGGAGGACTTGGTCACTCCGGGCAGGAAGCCGGCGTGCGCCTGCTGCCGGGTGCGGACCCTGGAGAGACCGAACTTGCGCAGGTAGCCGCGGGGGCGGCCGTCCACGCTGTCGCGATTGCGCACCCGGGTGGCGCTCGCGTCGCGCGGCTGCCGGCGCAGCTCCGTCAGTGCGGCCCGGCGCTCGTCCCGGGTCGCCGAGGGGCGACGGACGACCTCCTTGAGCTCGGCCCGCCGGGCGGCGTACCGCTCGACGATCTCCTTGCGCTTCTCGTTCTGCGCGATCTTGCTCTTCTTCGCCATCAGACCTTGCCTCCGCGCGCCCGGATCCGTGCCACGGCAGCCTCGATGCCGATCACGTCCACCGCCTTGATCGCCCTGACGCTCAGGGTCAGACGGACATTGCGTCCCTCGCTCGGGAGCCAGTAGCGCTTGTGCTGGATGTTCGGGTCGAAGCGGCGCGAGGTGCGCCGGTGCGAATGGGAGATCGTGTTGCCGAAGCCCGGCTTCGCGCCGGTCAGTTGGCAGTGGGCGGACATGGGTGTTACCTGCCTCTCTCTGCGACCCCTACCTATTTGGCAATGGGAATCATTTCCATATACTAGCCTCATGGCACGCAACGAACTCCGCCCGATCATCAAGCTGCGCTCCACGGCCGGCACCGGCTTCACCTACGTCACCCGCAAGAACCGCCGCAACGATCCCGAGCGGATGGTGCTGCGCAAGTACGACCCCCTCGCCCGTCGGCACGTCGATTTCCGCGAAGAGCGCTGACCTGCCCCTCACCCGAACGCTCCGCCCAGAAAGGCCCGCCCCAGCCATGAAGCCCGGCATCCACCCCGCCTACGGCCCCGTCGTCTTCCGCGACTCGGCCTCGGACCACGCCTTCCTCACCCGCTCCACGATGACCAGTGACAAGACGATCGAATGGGAGGACGGCAACACCTACCCGGTCGTCGACGTCGAGATCTCCTCCGTGAGCCACCCCTTCTACACGGGCACCGCCCGCGTCCTGGACACCGCCGGACGCGTCGAACGCTTCGAGCGCCGCTACGGGAGCCGGTGATGGGACAGGACTCGCGCATGCCCGTCGTTCTCGTCGCCGGGCTCCACGCCGACGCCCGCAGAGAGGTGGTCGACCGGCTCCTGCGGGCGATTCCCGGCAGCGTCGCCCTGCACCACGACCTGTCCGGCGCGGGCAACGGGACCGTACGCCGCCTGATCCGCGACGCCTCAGGCAACCTCTCGCAGGGCGAGACGCCGCTGGTCAACGACTGCGCGTGCTGCGCACTGCGCGAGGACCTCGTCCCCGAGCTGGAACGGCTCGCCGCCGCAGGCTCGACCAGGCTCGCCGTCGTCGAGCTGTGGGACTCGGTCGAGCCGCAGGCGATGGCCGAGGTGATCGCAGCCCACGAAGGCGACCTGCTCCTCACGAACGTCGTCACCGCGGTGGACCCCGCACTCGTCCTGCCCTACCTGGCGAACGGCGACGACCTTGCCGAAGCGGGACTGGGAGCCGCCGCCGGCGACCGGCGCACCATCGGTGACACCTGGGCACGCCAGCTGGAGTACGCACCCGTCCTCGCCCTGGTCGACAGCGAGGAAGCAGACAGTGCGGACCACGCGCTCCTCACGCAACTGCACCCCACCGCCCGCCGGATGACGGTGGGCTCCGGTGAACTCGTCGAGGCCGTCCTCGCCGGTTTCGACGTGGAGGCGGCGGCCTCCGCCCAGCATCCGGCGTGCGCACTTCTGCCTCAGGAGGCCGACGAGGCCGGGGTGACCACGCTCGTCTGGCACCGCAGGCGGCCCTTCCACCCCGAGCGGCTTTACGAGGCGTTGGAGGACCTGTGCTGCGCCGCCGCGCGCAGTCGTGGACGGTTCTGGCTCGCCGACCGCCCCGACACGCTGCTCGCCTGGGACGCCGCGGGAGGTGCGCTGTGCGTCGAAAGCGCCGGCCCGTGGCTGGCCTCTCTGCCCGACGCGGCCTGGGAGATGGTCCCTGCCACGAGGCAGGCCGCCGCATCGCTGGACTGGCACCCCGAACACGGCGACTGCTGCCAGCACCTCGTCTTCACCTCTCCGGGCCTGGACCGGGAAGGACTTGAACAGCTCCTGGATTCTTGCCTGTTGACGGATGCCGAGTGCGCCGCCGGCCGCGAGGCGTGGAAGCACCTCCCCGCCGCTTTCGACGCCCTGCTCGACCCCGTCTGATCCCCTTCGGAAACTCCCCGCACTCAAGGAGCAGCACCCATGGCACGCCGTCCGGAACCCCGCAAGCCCGCCAAGACGCGCCCCAACCGGCTCGACGCGGCCAAGATCACGTACATCGACTACAAGGACACCGAGCTGCTGCGCACATTCCTCTCCGACCGGGGAAAGATCCGCAGCCGCCGCCTCACCCGTGTCACCTCCCAGCAGCAGCGCCGGCTCGCGGCCGCCATAAAGACCGCCCGCGAGATGGCGCTGCTGCCCTACGCAGGAAACCCCAGGGCCCGCGCCTCGACCGTGACGCCCTCGGCCCCGGCACCGTGACGAGGACAGGGCACCGCGTGTAGTCGAGGACAGGGCGCCACGGGCAAAGGAAAGCCACGCCCGTGCGGCTTTCACCGGCGTCGCCCTCCCCTCCGGAAACGTCGAAGACCCCCAGGAAACAAGGAGACCGCCATGGCAGTTCCCAAGCGGAAGATGTCCCGCAGCAACACCCGTCACCGCCGCGCCCAGTGGAAGGCGAGCACCCCGCCGCTCGTGCCCCTCACGGTGGACGGCTCCACCTGTCTGGTGCCCCAGCGGCTGGTCAAGGCGTACGAGCGCGGCCTGCTGCGTCCCGAGAGCTGAGCCCGCATGAACCACCACCCCCTGCCCGTGACCGTGCTGTCCGGATTCCTCGGCGCGGGCAAGACCACCCTGCTGAACCATGTCCTGGAAAACCGGGACGGGCTCCGTGTCGCGGTGATCGTCAACGACATGAGCGAGATCAACATCGATGCGGCCCTGGTCCGCGGCGGCGGGGCGGCCCTCTCCCGGACCGAGGAACGCCTGGTCGAAATGACCAACGGCTGCATCTGCTGCACGCTCCGCGACGACCTGCTGGAAGAGGTCGACCGCCTGGCGCGGGAGGGCCGCTTCGACCACCTGCTCATCGAGTCCAGCGGCATCTCCGAACCGATGCCGGTGGCGGCCACGTTCTCCTTCGCCCGGGACGACGGAGTCGCGCTCGGCGAACTCGCCCGGCTCGACACCATGGTCACCGTCGTCGACGCGGCCAACTTCCTGCCGGAACTGACCGGTGGGGACGGCCTCGCCGAGCGAGGGCTGGGCCAGTACGAGGACGACGAGCGGACCGTCAGCGATCTTTTGATGGACCAGATCGAGTTCGCCGACGTCATCGTGCTCAACAAGCTCGACCTCGTCGCCGCCGAGGAAGCCGACCGGCTCAGGGCTGCTCTTGCGCGACTCAATCCCGTCGCGCGCATCCTTCCGGCGGCCTTCGGCGCGGTGGACCTGCGTGAGGTGCTCGGTACCGGGCTCTTCGACGTCGAGCGCGCTCAGCAGGCGCCGGGCTGGGTCAGGGAACTCAACGGTGACCACGTCCCGGAGACCGAGGAGTACGGCATCTCCTCCACCGTGTTCCGTGCCGAACAGCCCTTCCACCCGGGCCGGTTGTGGAACCTGGTGACCGAGCAGCTCGACAGCGGTCGCTTCGGTCAGGTTCTTCGTTCCAAGGGCTTCTTCTGGCTGGCCGGTCGGCCGCGAGTGACGGGACTCTGGTCGCAGGCGGGGGCTGTCGCGCGCTTCGAGCCGTCGGGGGCCCGCGACGCCGACACCTCGCAGGGGCAGGAACTGGTCTTCATCGGGACCGCACTGCGGGCCCGGGAACTGCACGCGGCCCTGGGCGACTGCCTGCTGGCAGACGGCGAGCCGGTCCCCGGGAACGATCCCTTCCCGGCGTGGGAGACGTACGGCATTGAGGAAGCGTGCGAGCACGGACGACCCGCGACGGCGCCCGCCGAGGCCGTTCGCGCCTGAGACCGCCACGAAGGGCGCACCCTCGTCGGCACCGCCGACGAACCGCCGATCGAGGACCGAGCCACTTCCCGCAGCTTGGGGCAGACCAACCGCGACCTCTCGCAGCGGGGTCACGTCCCTCGGCCATCTGAAAGATCGTCACATGGACCCGCGGGACGTGGTGTGCGCCGGGGGCCGGCATTCTCGGTAGCGTGGCCGTCTGCCGCATGGGGTGACCATGTGTCCGGCTGGTCCGTGCGAGGACTTCCGGCGGAGAGTGATGAGGCTGCAATGAGTGAACCGACGAAGCCCGAGGTCAACGTCCCGGAGGGTGATGCTCCCACCGAACTGACCGTCCGGGACCTGGTCGTCGGGGACGGGGCCGAGGTGAAGCCGGGCATGGTGGTCAGGGTCCACTACGTCGGGGTGACCTTCGAGTCCCGGAAGGAGTTCGATGCCTCCTGGGACCGGGGCCAGCCGTTCAAGTTCGCTCTGGGCAGCGGCAAGGTCATCAAGGGCTGGGACCGGGGCGTGAGGGGGATGAAGGTCGGTGGTCGGCGCGAGATCATCGTTCCCCCGCGCCTCGGCTACGGCAAACAGTCGCCCACGCCGCTGATCCCGGCGGGCTCGACCCTGGTCTTCGTGGTGGACCTGATCGACTCCTATTCCAGTACAACTGGCTGGAGCAACCCCTAGGTCGTGTCCGACGGGTCGCGTGACGCTTCCGCTCCTCGCTGCCGCTCCTGCTTCCGCAGCATCCGGACAGTGCCGCCGCAGTGAGGGTCAGCTGTCGCCGGGCCCGCCGATGAAGGCGGCGCAGGTCTCCGCCATCCGCTCGACCGCACAGGCCGGGTCGAGCAGCGCCTCGGGGGTGTGGATGCCCGGTGTGACGGCTTCGCCGCGCAGCCCGAGCAATCGCTCGACGCCGAGGGCGATGCCGGTCGCGGTCAAGGGGCGCTGCCCTGCCGGGTGGACCGGGTAGCGGCTCGTACTGCTCGGTGCACCCCCTCGGCCGATCCTTCGAGGTCGATCCGGGCTTCGAAGGAGGCGGGTTCGCCGCGGCGTCGGCCCGCGGATTCGCCGACGGCGAAGTCGAAGCGGACGTGGGGCGCGTCCGTCGCGAGGGCGAGGCTTGGTACGTCGAGGGCCTTCAGTCGAAGCCGAAGCGGTCGGCCATCCGGGACGTCAGTTTCTCGCGGAGACGTGTCAGCCGCTCGATGCGTTCGTCGAGTTCCGCGAGCCGCCGCATGCCCACCTCCCCGATCTCACAGTGCTCCGCTTCCCCTTCATGATCATGACCGTCGGCCGAGAGCGCCCCCTCCAGCACGTGGGCGAAGCTTCTGACGTCCGCGACGGTGAGGCCCGCCTCCAGCAGTTCGCGTACGGTTCGCAGCCGCCGGACGTCCTGGGGCCCGTACTCCCGGTGACCGGACGGCGCGCGTCCGGGCATGAGCAGGCCCTGCTGCTCGTAGTAGCGCAGCGCCCTCGGTGTGAGGCCCGCCGCCGCTGCCGCATCGCCGATCCGCATACACAGCCTCCTGGATCCGAGGTCAGAGCTCGACCAGGACAGCACCGACGTGCCGACCTTCGAGGAGCTCGCAGAGTGCCTGTGGGGCCCGGTCGATGCCCAGCAGGCGTGCGTGCGGAAAGGTCAGGGTGCCGTCCCGGAGCCCTCGGCCGAACTCATCCTGCCACTGCGGGAGCGCGTCCAGATGGTCGGCCCCCGCGATCCCTCGCAGAGTGATCCCCCGCGAGACCAGAGCGAACGTGTCGATCTCGGTGGGGGTTCCGACTCCCCCCGACACCTGCCCGGACAGGCCTCCCACCAGGGCGATCCTCGCCTCCCTGCGGGCCAGCGCCACCGAGGCGCGCAGCTGCTCGCCGCCCACGTTGTCGAAGACCGCGTCGAGACCGTCCGGCGCCGCTTCGCGCAGTTGCTCCTCCATGGTGCCTTCGCCTTCCGTCCGCAGTACGACGGCGTCGTAACCCAGCTCTTTCATCAGGTACGCGCCCTTGCGCCGCGTGCTCGTACTGCCGATGAGCCGCCCTGCGCCGCGCAGTCGGGCGAACTGGCCCGCCAGCGAGCCGACACCGCCCGCCGCACCGCTCACGAACACCGTGTCTCCCGGCCGTACGTGAGCCGCGCGCACCACTCCGAGCCAGGCGGTGAACCCCTGGGAGAGATGCGCGGCCGGGTCGGGCAGCACGTCCAGGTCCAGGAGTTGAGCGTCCTGCGGGGGCAGGGCGGCGTACTCGCGCCAGCCCAGTCGGTGTTCGACGAGGTCGCCGGGGTGCAGGCCGGAGCCCGGCGGCGCGGTGACCACCTCGGCGACGACGGGACCCCACAGGGCCGCGCCCGGCACGTATCCGGGCATCGGCAGCTCGACGTCGTCCCGCATGAGAGTGCGCATCACGGCGGTGACGCTCATGAGGCGGTTGCGTACGAGCAGTTGGCCGGGGGCGGGGGTGGGGACCGGTACCTCGACCACCTCGAAGTGGGCGGGGGTGAGGGGCCCTTGAGGGGAGAAGGACAGGCGTACTTCGCGGTGGGTGGCGCTGCTGTGACTCATGCCGCGCACGGTAAGACTTGACGTACACGTCAAGTGCAAGCGACGCAGTGCGGGGGACACGGAGAACAGCCGGGGCGCCTTCGAGGCATTGCACTCCCGGTTCAGTTCCTCCCGTCTGCGCTGCCGGGGCGCGGAGACCTCGCCCGTGACCGGAACGGGTTTCGGAATCGGCGGCCGGGCCGCCGCGGAGTGCCGCCAGGACCGGGTGCCCGATCTGCCGCGGTGCCGGCGAAAAGTACGCGGCCACCCTGCAGTACGACGAACGTGGCTACTGTCCCGAGCTTTCGGAAGAGTGACCTGTAGGACAAGCGGCGCCCCCGACGCGTGACGCCGGGCGGCGCTCTCGGCCATACTGGCGCGCGGCATTCCAACGGGGGGCGTGGGGCACATGGGGCGGAACGGGGACGGGCGCGTGGATCTGCCGGAGCACGTGGGCAGTTACACGGTGGAGCGTGAGCTGGGCGCGGGCGGCATGGGGACGGTGTACCTGGCCCGCTCCCGGGGCGGACGCACTGTCGCCGTGAAGGTGGCCCGCTCCGAGCTAGCAGCCGATCCGCACTTCCGCGCCAGGTTCCGCGCGGAGGTCGAAGCGGCCCGTAGGGTCGGCGGATTCCACACGGCGCAGGTGGTCGACGCCGACCCCGACGCGGCGGCGCCCTGGCTGGCGACCGCCTACATCGTCGGGCCGACCCTGTCGGATCTGCTCGCCGACCGGGGGCCGATGGACGAGGCCGCACTGCGGCTGCTCGGTGCCGCGCTCGCCGAGGCGCTGCAGGCCATCCACGCCTGCGGCCTCGTGCACCGCGATCTCAAGCCGGGCAACATCATCATGGCCCACGACGGGCCGCGGGTGCTTGACTTCGGCATTGCCCGCGCCCTGGAATCGACCCGGCTCACCTCCACCGGAGCCGCCTTCGGCACCCCCGGGTTCCTGGCCCCGGAACAGGCGCAGGGGCTCGAAGTCGGCGCAGCCGCCGACGTGTTCGCACTGGGTGCGGTGCTGGTCGCGGCGGCGGGCGGCAGGGCGTTCGGCGACGGCACTCCGATGGGGCTGATGTACCGGGCGGTGCACGAGGAGCCGGACCTCTCCTCGGTGCCCGCGGCCCTGCGGCCGGCGGTCGACGCCTGCCTGGCCAAGGAGCCCGCGCGGCGGCCGACGCCGGAAGGGCTGCTGGACCTCTTCGCGCCCGCCACTGCGCCGCGACCGACGGCGGTGGCGCGCTCGTTGACGATGCCGGACGTGGCCGCGCCCGCCACGCCGACACCGGTACCGGGCCCGACACCGGAATCCGGGGCGGCGTCCGCTCCGGACGGAGGCATCGCCGGGGCCATGACGGTTGCCGCCGCGCCGAGCCCCGGACCTCCGCCCGCCCCCTCGCGGGCCGCGTCCCCGGCCCGGCGGGCGACGAGCGGGCCGAGGCCGCCGAAGAGGAGGCGTACGAAGCTGCGTGTCACCGCAGCCGTGCTCCTGCTCGGCGCAGTGGGCTACGGATCCTACGAGTTCTCCGACCTGTCCTTCCCCGAGGCCACGCACGAACTCACCGCCCCCGAAACCCTGGTGGGGGGTGCCTACAAGCACGACGGTGTCAGGTCCCGCACCCCGGACGGGCCGGAGAGCGGCTTCTTCGAGAGGGATGTGAAGAGCTTCTCCGTCACCTACGTAGGTACCGCCGAGGACCGGAAGTCCGAGGAGGTGAACCTCTGGGGCAGGTACGGCCGCTTCAAGTTCGTGGAAGCGAAGCGCGACAGCCTCATGTACTCCTCGGAGCGAGGCGACGACGACGTGATCGAGCCCGCCAGGACGGTCCACGTCCCGGGTGCGGGCGTGGGGTTCCGTTGCGAGGCGACGACCCGGCAGACCCTGTGCGCGTGGGGAGAAGCCAGCACCGTGGCCGTGCTGACGTTCCCGCCCTCCCTCACCGTCGAGCGGGCGGCGGCGGAGACGCACAAGATACGCCAGGAGATCCGCAGGCCGATCGCATGACGCTGCGCGAGGATCGACGCCCAGAGGGGTGCACCACACCCCACCCCGGCGGGGCGGTTGTCAGCGCGGTTCGGCTGTGCCGCGTACGGCGGTGACCAGCCAGGAGCTGCTACGCAGCCACACCGCTCCGTCCGTCTCGTGACGGCGCAGAGCGGTCGTCAGCGCCTGGCGTGCCTGGGCCTGCTGATGCGGGGTGACCTGGTCGAGGAGGTGGCGGCCAGGGCCGGAATCGAGCAGGAACGCCGCGGCGTCTGCCGCGTCGGTGCCCCATTTCCCCGGGACTTCGATGTGCTGCACGTCGAACCCGGCGAACCCGCCCGCCGCGAGCAGGGTGCGGATGCGGTCGGGATCGGTGAGGGAGAACATGCCGGGGCCGCCGGACTTTCCGAAGCCGCCGAGCGGCAGGATGCCCTTCAGTGAGGCCAGCGCCTGGAGCCACTCGTTGGCCTCGGCTTCGGCCGCGCAGATGAAGGCCAGCCGGCCGCCGGGCCGCAGCGCGCGGTGGAGGTTGGTGAACGCGGCGACGGGGTCGGTGAAGAACGTCATGCCGTAGCGGCTGATCACCGCGTCGAACCCCTCGGCATCGAAGGCGTGGACCTGGGCGTCGCCCTGAACGAACGAGACGTTCTCCACCCCTTCGCGCAGGGCGCTCTCGCGGGCCTTTCCCAGCATCGGGCCGGACAGATCCAGACCCACCGCTTTGCCCCGGCGGGCGCGCCGGGCCGCGAGGCGGGTGGTGCGGCCGGCCCCGCAGCCGATGTCCAGCACGGAGTCGGTGTCCGAGAGGGCCGCCGCGTCCAGGAGGGGCTGGTTGAAGCCGTCGTTGACGGCGTCCCAGCGGTCCTGGCTGCGGGCCCACTGCTCGCCCTCGTAACCGTTCCATGCCTCGGCCTGCGCGGTGTTGACGAGTCGATCCATGATCGGACTCCCTCCGGCCGGGGCGCAGCGCGGCGTCCCCGACCTCTAGTATGGGCAAGTGCCCAAACAGTATGGGCGAGCGCCCATTCTTGCAATGGGGTTGAGGGAAGGGGCAGTTGTGTCACCTCGTGGAGTGGCGATTCCGGATTTGCGGGAGCGGCTTTTCGCGGCTGCGGAGCGGGTGGTGGCCCGCGACGGCGCCGCGGCTCTGACCAGCCGCGCGATCACCGCGGAGGCGGACTGCGCCAAGGGCGTCCTGCACACGCACTTCTCCGGCCTGGACGAGTTCGTCGCCGAACTCGTCCTTGACCGGTTCGCGCGCAGCGCCCGCCAGGCCCAGGCGCTGGAGGCGAAGGTGGGGCAGGCCACGGTTGCCGACAACCTTCAAGAAGTCGTCCTCGTACTGATCGAGGCCCTGCCTCCGGCAGTGGTGGGGCTGGCGATGACCCGCCCGGCAGCCGCGCTCCACACCCGGGAAGGCTTTCAGGCCGGTGCACCCGCGTTCGATGCGATCCAGCACGACTTCACCACCTACCTGCAAGCAGAGCAGCGCGGCGGCCGACTGCCCGCCGACGCCGACGTCGCCACCATCGCGCTCGCACTCGTCGGCACCACCCACCACCTGCTGATGACACGCGTGCCCGGACGGGGCCAGGACGCGAAGGCGACCACTGGACGGCTACTGGCCGTTCTGCTCCCCGGCACCGAACCGCCGCGCACGGCGTAGCCCTTGCGGTCGGTGTCCCGTGCCCGGTGCCCAATGCCCAATGCCCAATGCCCAGTGCCTGGTGCCTGGTGCCCCTGTTGGCCCTGTTGGCCCCGTGGCTGCCTACAGGGGGCGGCCCCGCCAGGTTCCCACCGGCAGAGGGCGGATCCATCGAGACGGAGAAGGGCATGCATCTCCTGGCACGGGTGCCGGGCGGGATACCTGGAGTTGCACGTTCCGTAGCGGTATGTGGTCCGGTGGACTCACGTCCCGCCCCACCCAGGAAGGCTCCTGCTCATGTTTTCGTCCTTCGTCCCGCCGCGCCGGGTCAAGATCGGTGACGCGGCGGCCTTCGTCGGCACCACACCGCGGGCGATCCGTCACTACCACGAGATCGGCCTGCTCCCCGAGCCCGAGCGGGGCGGCGACGACCGCCGCCGCTACGGCTACGAAGACATGATCCGGCTGCTGTGGATCCGCAAGATGGCCGACGCCGGGATCGCCCTGGACGACATCCGTGACGCCTTCGCCGACACGGCTGCCACCGGCGCCGACAGCGACCACGCCATCGCGGGCATCCTGGAACGGCTGGAGGAGACCCTCGTCGCCCAGGAAGCGGAACTGCGGCGGCAACGGACTGCCGTGCAGCGCATGCGTACCGAGGGCAGCAGGGCGGGTCTGCTCTCCGACTTCGTCACCAGCCGCCTCAAGAGTCTGCCCGAGGGCTCCCTGCGCCGGGCGGACCTGGACAGCCTGCTGGTCACCGAGCGGATCTTCGGCCCGCTCGGTGCGGCCGTCCAGGCCTCCCGCTTCATCGCCCTGGCCACCCACCCGGATCTACGGGAGGGCTCCGACCGTGTGGACGCCGCCGAGGAGGCACTCGATGACACGGTCGCTGTCGATGACCCCCGCGTGGCCCGGGTGGCTGCCGAACGGCACGCCTTCGGAAAGGCGCTGGAAGCCGTGATCGAGGATTCCGGCCTGGCGGCGAGCGACGACGCGCTCTTCGACACCTGGGAGACTCTGCACCCCACCACCGCTGACGAGGGTGAGGGTGGGGATGAGGTCGAGGACGAGGTCGGCCAGAGCTCCGGCAGGGGGCAGGAGTCCATGAGCGCATTCGCAGCCATCGGAAAGATGCCCTACGACTTCTCCCCGGCCCGCCTGCGCTGCATCGAATTGGCCGAAGAACTCGCCGCCCACGAATCACCCGCACCCGCTTCCCCTCCCACGGCCTAGGCTCATCTCCATGTCCGAGCCGGCCTCTGACCCCCGCATGCAGTCCTTGATCGACCAGCTCCGGCCAGGGGTCGTGAGAACGGTGAAGGTCACCGGGTTCGACGGAACGGACGTCCTGGTGCAGCTCATTGATGCCGAAGGGGAGGAAGCCGAGACCGCTCGGATTCCTCGGCATGAGGTGTCGATGTGCCGGACGGGGCATCCGTCCGAGCTGTTTGAGGTCGGCCAGGAGATCAGTGCCGAGGAGATCGGGCGTTGGAACGAAGGTCAGCTTCACCTCTCCGCCAGGGCGTGCGAGATTCCGGCCTTGAGGTCCTTTCTCCTCGCGTGCGAACAAGGGCAGGTCGTGGCCGGGACGGTCTCCGAGGTGCACAACTTCGGGGTCTTCGTTCACGTCGATGGCGAACCGGAAGGCCTCTGCACCGGCTTCATTCGGGTGCCGGACCTGACGTGGGGCTGGATCAGCCACCCCTCCGAGGCGGTCGAAGCCGGCCAACGGATCACCGCTGAGGTGATGATTGCCGAGACGCGCTCAGGGCAGGTCACCCTGTCGTTGAAGGCTCTGCGGGAAGATCCGCTCATTCGGTTTGCGGATCAGGTCGGCCGGGTTCTGACCGGACTGATCGCCAAGATCGTTCCTTTTGGCGTGTTCGTGCAGCTTGCTCCTGACGTTGTGGGGTTCCTTCACCTCTCGGAGCTGACGGACGAGCCGGTCGAGACTCCGGATCTGCTTGTCGATGAAGGTGAGCTGATCACGGTGAAGGTCGTTGAGGTCGATCTTCAGCGCAACCGGGTGCGGCTGCGTGCCGCTGGCGGGGCGGACGGAATCTAGGGCGAGAGGGCCCCTTGCCTGCTGATGCAACTTTCCCGGTTCCCTGCCGTGCTTGTGCAGTGGGGCCCGCTTGACCCGGCCGACTCGCTGACCTGCATACCTGCATACCTGCGTACCTGCGTACCTGCGTACCTGCTTCGAGTCGTTGCCCGACCGGCGCTCGCGGCGGGGCCGGCCCGTTCGGTGGTGAGGGTGGCGGGGTGGGATCGCGGCGGCCGTGCGGAGCAGCAGTTGTGCGGCGCGGACTTCGGTGGCCAGGGTCGTACCGGGCCGGTCGGCGGCCGGGCCGGGTGTTCTGGCAGGCCCTGGTCGTGCCCGCCCGCGCGTCGGCCTCAGGGAATCCAGCCGCGCGGCTGTTCGGCGACGCGGGCGGCCGTGTACTGCGGGTCGTACAACTCCTGTGTCGGCGCGCCGAGCTGGGTGCGCGTCGGGTCGACCGGGATGCCGCCGGCGCTGAGGCTCGGTGGCTCACTGCCGCCCGGGGGTGGTGGAGATGGTGCGCCCCGGCGCGGTGGCGTCCCGCCGGTTCAGGTGAGGGCGGTGACCAGCAGGGTGAAGGCGGCGATGATGACGGCGACGCGGACGTAGTGGAAGCGGTCCCAGCGGTTCATCTGCTGCTTCCAGTCGTCGGGCCGGTTCTCGGGGGTCCATGTCTTGCCTCGGTTGTTGATCGGGACGAGCAGCAGGATCGACATGATCACGCTGAGGATCAGCAGTGCGCCGGCGGTGATGACGAGTCCGGCGCCGTCTTGCTGGGATCCCGCGATGGCCCAGACCGCGACGAGGACGAGCGAGCCGATGTACCAGACCGGCATCACGGCGCCGAGCATCCGGCCGCCGTGGCTCCGGCCGCGTTGACTGCTGTCGTCGGGGAGTGCGTTGAGGATCGGGTTGAGGACGAAGGCGACGGAGAACTCCACGCCCACCATCAGGCCGACGAGCACGGTGGTGACGATCTCAAGTGCGTTGAGCATGACTGCCCCTCCTGGGGTCTAGCACTGCTAGATGTTGGGGCAACGCTAATACGACCACCGCTCGAATGTCTAGCGGTGCTAGGATCGAATCATGTCGGTAAAGGAACGCAAGGAGCGCGAACGGGCGGCCCGGGAGCGCCTCATCGTGGCGACGGCCCGCGAACTCGCCGAGCAGCAGGGCTGGGACGCGGTCACCACCCGTCGGCTCGCCGAGCGCATCGAGTACAGCCAGCCCGTCCTCTACAGCCACTTCCGCGGCAAGCGCGAGATCATCGGCGCCGTCGCCCTGGAGGGCGCCGCCGAGATGGCCGCGGCGCTGCGGGCCGCGGTCTCCGCCGCGCGCGTCCCGCGCACCCGGGTCACCGCGCTCGCCCGCGCCTACCTCGGCTTCGCCGCACGCAATCCGGCGGTCTACGACGCCATGTTCCAACTCGACGGCGGGCTGGCGTTCGCGAAGGAGGAGACCCCGGAGCCTCTGAAGGACGCCTTCGCCGCCCTGCTGGAGACTCTCGGCGAGGTCGCCGGGGACGACGTCCACCCGGGACTGTTCACCGAGGTGTTCTGGGCAGCCCTGCACGGGCTGGCCACCCTGACCCGGGCGGGACGGCTGCCGCCGGAGGAAGCCGAGCGGAGGGTGGAGCTGCTGGTGGACCGGCTCGCCATGTTCTGAGCTTGCTGTTCGCCCGAGCACCTGTGTGGGAGCGTGCTCGACCTCATCGGCCGGTTCGACACCATCGGCAGGCTGAGCGCCGGCGTTGTCGCGTGACCCGGACGGGCTCGGCCGTTAGCCCAGCCCCCCACCCCCGCTCCCTGGCGGAGCCCGACCCCCCGCACCCCCGCACC
>NZ_JBSGZD010000014.1:0-63781 GCF_053610825.1 Streptomyces sp. NPDC054863
GTCTGACCTCGCAATACGTCCGACCATACGCCGGTCGGCCTCCTCCCAGGAGAGGAGGCGGCCGACCGGTACGGAGCAGCGGGGGTCAGGACTTGTCGGCCCGCTCCGCCGCGATGGCGTTCACCCGGCGGCGGACCAGGAACCAGCCGCCGACGAGCGCCGCGGCGATCAGCGGCAGGCAGTTGACGGTGGTCCGGCCGACGCCGTCCCCGTACCACATCAGGAACACGACGACCGCGAGGAAGGCGAGCGTCACGATCTGGGTGTACGGGGCCCAGGGCAGCTTGTACGAGGGGCGGCTGAGCAGGCCCTGCTTCGCGCGGCGGTAGAACAGCAGCGAGCAGATCATGATCATCGCCCAGGTGCCGAGGATGCCGATCGAGGCGAAGTTGAGGACGATCTCGAAGGCGTCGTCGGGGACGAAGAAGTTGAGGCCGACGCCGAGGGCGCCGAAGCCCGCGGTGAGCAGGATGCCGCCGTAGGGGACCTGGCCCTTGTTCATCAGGCCGGTGAACTTCGGGGCGGAGCCCGCCAGCGACATCGAGCGCAGGATGCGGCCGGTGGAGTACAGGCCGGAGTTCAGGCTGGACAGGGCCGCGGTGAGCACGACGAGGTTCATGATGCCCGCGGCGCCCGGGACGCCGATCTTGTCCATGACGGTGACGAACGGGCTCTGGTCGTCGCTGTAGGCCGTGTACGGCAGCAGCAGCGCGAGCAGGACGACCGAGCCGACGTAGAAGATGCCGACCCGCCACATGATCGAGTTGATCGCCTTCGGCAGGATCTTCTCGGGGTTCTCGGTCTCGCCGGCCGCGACGCCGCACAGCTCCACCGAGGCGTACGCGAAGACGACGCCCTGCACGACGAGCAGCATCGGCATCATGCCCAGCGGGAAGACGCCGTTGTTGTCGGAGATCGTGGAGAAGCCGGGGGTGTGGCCGTCGATCGGGGTCTGGGTGACCACCAGATAGATGCTGATCGCCATGAAGATCACCAGGGCGGCGACCTTGATGATCGCGAACCAGAACTCCATCTCGCCGAAGTACTTCACCGAGATCAGGTTGCCGGTGAGGACCACGGCCAGCGCGATGAGGGCGAGTACGCCCTGGGGTATGTCGCTGAACGCGGACCAGAACTGGGCGAACACCGCGGCGGCCGTGATGTCGGCCACAGCGGTGGTGGACCAGTTCAGGAAGTACAGCCAGCCCGCCGCGAAGGCGCCCTTCTCGCCCATGAACTCACGGGCGTAACTGACGAACGCGCCGGAGGACGGGCGGTACAGGACCAGCTCGCCGAGTGCGCGTACGACGAAGAACGCGAAGACTCCGCAGACTGCGTACGCGATCGCCAGGGAGGGGCCGGCGCCCGCCAGCCTTCCGCCCGCGCCCAGGAACAGGCCGGTGCCGATGGCGCCGCCGATGGCGATCATGTTGATGTGACGGGACTTGAGGTCCTTGCTGTAACCCTCGTCACCCGGGTCGACGTGGGGGGACGTCGACGGGGCGGACAGCGGGGCAGAAGAGACTTCCGCAGTGCTGGTGCGGTCACTCATGTATCGCTTCGCCTTCGTGTGGGGGATGTGCGGGTCCGGGGCGCACGATCGAGTTGAGGGCGGTCTCGACGAGTTCGAGGTGGGCGGCCATGGCGTGCACGGCTGCCCCCTCGGACCCCTCGACGATCGCTTCGACCAGGGCCCGGTGCTCGGTGTCCGACTGGCGTCGTCGGTCCCCGAGTTGGTTCAGGAAGCTGGACTGCCGCGCGAGGGCGTCCCGTATCTCTTCGATGATCTTCTGGAAGACGGGGTTGCCCGATGCCTGGGCGACGGTGAGGTGGAACAGCGTGTCCAGAGCCACCCAGGCGGTGGGGTCCGTCTCGCGTTCCATGCTCTCGATCAGCGTGAGGAGATGATCGATGTCGTCCCGGGTGCGGCGAGTGGCAGCGTACCCCGCCGCGGGGATCTCCACGTGACGGCGTACTTCGAGCAGGTCACGGGCCGAGTACGAACCGAAGACCGGGTTGCGGGTGGGGCCGGACGATTCGACGTACGTGCCCTTGCCCGCGCGGGACACTGTCAGGCCGAGGGCCTGGAGGGTGCGCAGGGCCTCGCGGACCACGGACCTGCTGACGGCGAAGTGCCGTCCGAGCTGGGCCTCGGTGGGGAGCTTGTCGCCCACGGCCAGCTCGCCGGTCTCGATGGCGGCACGGAGGTGCGTGAGGACGACGTCGGTCGCGCTCACACGTCTCGGTACGGAGTCGGTGCCGGCTCCCGCGCCGGGGACGTCCACGCCGGAGACGGGCGCGCTGGGGACGTCCGCCCCGGACGCGCCGCCGCCGGTTGCGCCGCCGGGGGTTGTCCGGCTGTCTGACAAGGCCATGCGGAGAATGCTCGGGCGTGGTTACTGGTGCGTCAAGAGTGACGGAAGAGGAAGTGGCGGGCTGATGAATTTCTCACACGTGACGGCTTCGGGTCAGGGGCGCCAGTGCGGGTGCTCGGTCTCGGCCCAGGTGCGGTCGACCTCGCCGGTGCGCATGCCGCGCCGGGACTCCGGGTGGGTCAGGGCCATCCAGAGGTGCCCCGCGACGACGACACCCATGGCCAGGGAGAGCCAGTCGTGGACGAAGGTGGCGCTCGTGCGCCAGGTCAGCGGGGTCAGGTGGGTGAGCCACATCAGCAGGCCGGTGCCGAGCATGACGAGCGCGGCACCCGCGATCCAGCCCGCGTACAGCTTCTGACCCGCGTTGAACTTTCCCGCCGGGCGGCGGAATTGGCGGCGGCGGACGGCGCGCAGCCATTCCTTGTCGTACGGGGTGAAACGGCCGAGGAGCGAGAGGTCGGTGCGGAAGGCCCGGGAGACCAGGCCCAGGAGGTACGGGACGGGGAGGAGGACGCCCGTCCAGATGTGGACGGTGACCACCAGGTGGCGGCGTCCCACCAGCTCGGCGAGGGCGGGCAGGTAGAGGCAGGCCGCGGTGGCGATGCAGGTGAGCATCAGGATCGCGGTCGTACGGTGCACCAGGCGTGCGGTGCGCGTGAACCTCCTCACGCGGGAGGGGAGTTCAGACGGTGGGGGTGTCGGAGCGGCCGTTGGACCGGCCGACCCAGGCGTCGACGTCATAACCCAGTTCCTCCCAGTAGCCGGGCTGGACCCGGTCGGTGACGGTGATGCCGGAGAGCCATTTCGCCGACTTGTAGAAGTACATGGGGGCGACGTAGAGGCGGACCGGGCCGCCGTGCGCGTGGGTGACGTCCTTGTCCTGCATCTTCAGGGCGGCCAACACGTCCTTGCGGCCCGCCTGTTGGAGGGTGAGGCTCTCGCTGTACGTGCCGTCGAAGCAGGTGAATCGGATCGCCCTGGCGGACGGCTGCACACCGGCCAGGGCGAGGAGGTGCGACAGCTGGACGCCCTCGAACGGCGTCCGGGGGACCCGCCAGCCGGTGACGCACTGGACGTCGCGGACCAGGCGGGTCTGCGGCATCGCCCTCAGCTGCGCCAGCGTGTACGTGGCGGGGCGGTCCACCAGACCGTCGACCGTGAGGCGGTAGGTCTGCGCGGTCTTCTTCGGGGTGGAGGCGGCCACCGAGTAGTAGCGGAAGCCGCTGCTGTTGGGGAGGAGGCCCGTCACGCCGGTGGGGTCCTTGCCCGCCGCCGCCCCGAGGAAGGAGTCGATGCCGCTCTGGACGTACGGGGCCGCGGCGACGCCCGCCGCGCCGAGGCCGAGCATGCCGAGGACGAGGCGACGGCCGATCGGGGCGCCGCGGGGTGCGGGGTCGTCCGGCTCGGGGGAACGTCGCGCCAGGTCGCTCGGCACGGGGACACGTCGCGCGGGGGCGCTCGACTCGGGGACACGTCGCGCCGGGTCGTTCGGCGCGGGGGGCACGTCCCGCGGGGTCGTTCGGCGCGGGTCGTTCGACCGTGCCGGTTCGTCCGGTGGTGGGGCTTGAGGGGTCACACCCACGATTCGAGCACTCGCGGCCCCCGGGGGCCAGGGGCCGCGGCTTCTCGTCAGCGTTTCGTCAGAATTGGACGGCGGCGGATCAGCCGTGTGCCGCTTGTGACTCGGCCGCCGCCTTGTCCAGCTGGAACGCCTCGTTGCCGAGGCCGATCCGGGCGTGCACCTCGGGCTTCTTCGCCTTGAGCACCGCGCCGTACGCCAGTCCGCCGACCGCGGCGACGCCGATGATGCCGGGCAGGATCCAGCTCAGCGCGGAGCCGGACTCGGCGCCGACCAGGATGCCGAAGTCCTTGACGGTGTAGACGGCGATGCCCACCAGTGCGATTCCGGCGAGGCCGGAGCAGAGCAGCCGCCACTTCTGTGCCGCGCCCGCTCCGCGTCGTACGAAGAAGGCGATCACGGCGAACGAGGCCACGGCCATCAGCACGATGACGCCGAGCGCGCCGACGTTGCCCATCCAGGTGAAGAGGTGCAGGACGGGGGTGGTCGGGTCGTCGATCGGCTTGTCGTCGGTGAGCGCGAAGGCCAGGACGACGACCAGGGAAACGGCCGACTGGAGGACGGAGCCGGTGGCGGGGGCGCCGCTCGCCTTGTTCGTACGGCCGAAGGCGGCCGGCAGGAGGCCCTCGCGGCCCATCGCGAAGGAGTAGCGGGCGACGACGTTGTGGAAGCTGAGGAGTGCGGCGAACATGCCGGTCACGAAGAGGATGTGCAGCACGTCGGTGAAGGTGGCGCCGAGGCGTTCCTGGACCAGGGTGAAGAGCATCCCCGGGCCTTCCTTGGTGGCCATCCTGGAGACCTTGGCGGGGTCGGCGGCGACGCTGACCGCCCAGGAGCTGAGGGCCAGGAAGATCGCGGAGTAGGCGACGCCGAGGAACATCACGCGGGAGACGATCACGTGCGGGCGCTGGGTCTCCTCGGCGTACACCGGGGCCTGCTCGAAGCCGACGAAGGCGGCGATGGAGAAGCAGAGCGCCGTGCCGAGGGCGACGCCGGGCCCGGTGAGGGTGCCGGGGTCGAACGCGCTCAGGGACAGACCTGCGGTCTTCGACGGTTCGACGACGGCCGCGATGTCGAAGATGACGACGAGCAGGCACTCGATGAGGAGCAGGACGCCGAGGACCTTGGCATTGAGGTCGATCTTGAGCCAGCCGAGGAAGCCCACGAGAACGACGCAGACCAGGGCCGGGATCCACCAGGCGACGCTGATGCCCAGGTACGTGGCGAAGATCCCGGACAGTTCGAAGCCCAGGATGCCGAAGATGCCAACCTGCATGGCGCTGTACGCGACCAGGGCGACCAGGGAGGCACCGGCGCCGGCGGTGGCGCCGAGGCCGCGGGCTATGTAGGCGTAGAAGGCGCCCGCGTTGTGGATGTGCCGACTCATCTCCGCGTATCCGACGCTGAAGAGGAGGAGGACCGCGCCGAGGATGAGGAACAGGAGCGGCTGGCCGACCACTCCCATCACACCGAAGATCGTGGGCATGACACCCGCGACGACCATCAGGGGGGCGCTCGCGGCGAGGACGGACAGCAGCAGGCCGAGGGTGCCGAGGCGGCCCGCCCGCAGAGCCCCCTCCTCACCCTTGTACGTGTTGATCCCGGCGTCGCCGCTGCCTTCGCCGCTGCTGCCGGTCGCGCTGGACGCTCTGGTCGCGCGTGTGGGTGAACTGCCCGTCGCCATCGCGGGGTTGTCCCTTCGGTGTGGTGGAGCGGGATGGGGTGGAGCGGGGTGGGCCGGTGTCAGATGTCACCGAGCGCGACACTGCGTGCGGTGCGGAATGCCTGGTGGGGGTCCCGGTCGGGGTAGGACCAGGGGGCGGCGGTGCGGTGCGGGCCGATCCGGTGGAAGAGCGCGGCGGCCTCCGCGGTGCGGCCCTCGCAGTACTTCGCGTGGGCGAGGAAGTTGAGGTCGACGCGGGAGCGCGGGTGCTCCTCGCGCTCCCACTCCAGCCACCAGTCGAAGGCCGCCTTCATGGTCTGGCGGGCGCGGCGGCCGGTCCAGTGCCCGGAGGCCTCGGGGTCGGGCGGCACCTGTCCGGCGAGGGCGAGCGCCCGGTAGCGCTCGGCGTGCGCGACGACGGGGAGGACGGCCAACGGGGAGTCGGCAGGGGCCTGTTCGGCGGCCCAGGCGGCGAAGTCGTACACCTCGTGAAGGGGGTCCTGCCCTATGTCGGGGCGTCGCTCCGCGAGCCGGGCGATGATCAGGTGGTGGGCGTGGTGGTGCTCCGGGTGGCGCAGCCTGACCTGGTCGTACAGCTGGGTGACCTCGTCCTCGGTGCCGAGGTGGCGGGCGAGCAGGAGCATGCCGAGCCACGGGGTCGGGTCGTCCGGCGCGCGGTCGGCGGCACGCCGGCAGGACTGCCGGGCGAGGTCGGGGCACCCCTTGCCGAGCAGGGCGCGGTGGATTTCGGCGCAGGCGAGGAGGGCGGTGGCGTCGGCGCTCTCCGGCTCGGCGATCAGCCAGTCCTGGGCCCAGGCACGGCTGCCCTTCGGCTCGGCGAGGACGAGCAGGCGGTGGCCGCGGCGGTCCCAGTCGTCGCCGGTGCGGGCGAGCAGGGAGCGCACGCCGGTCCAGCGACCCTGTGCCAACTGGTCGCGTACGTCGACGAGTTCAAAGTCGTCGAGGGCCGGGTCGGGGGGCGGCTCGCCCCGGCGGCGGGAACGGCCGAGGAGCGGCGGAGGTGGGGCCATCCGCGGGATACCTCCACGGCGCGACGAGCCAGCGTTTGATCACGCACAGCAAAGCGGTAGGGGCGGCTCCACGTCAAGGCCCGACGGGTTTTACCGTCACCAACTCTCCCTTTTTGTGACGCACTTGAGAGTGACGGGTACGGAATATTCCCAGGTGGGGTGGGGTGTGCCTTCTAAGATGACGGCATGGGTGACGACTTGACGACCAATGCCGGAAATCCGGCGGAACAGGCATCGCTGCCGCCTCTGCCGCCGTACCTGCTCGCCTTCCCCGGCCCGTTGCGCGACCAGCTGGTCGCGGCGGTGCTGTCGGGCGAGAAGGTGTCGACGACGGGGCTGCTGTGCGAGTACGAGGCGGAGAACGAGGAGCTTCCGCCGATCGGTGAACTCGCCGCACTGATCGACTCGGAGGGACGCGAGGTGGCGGTCCTGGAGACGACCGAGGTCCGGGTCCTGCGCCTCGGCGACGTGGACCTCCAGCACGCGCTGGACGAGGGCGAGGGGTACACGTCGGTCGCCCAGTGGCGGGAGGCGCACGAGAGGTTCTGGCACGGGGAGGAGATGCGCGAGGCGCTGGGGGACCCGGGGTTCGTCGTGGACGATTCGACGAGGGTGGTGGCGGAGAGGTTCAGGGTCGTGGGGCGGTTGGACTCCGGCCCGTCCGGCGCTTAGGGGGCCCGGGGCAGGCGTTTAGGGGCGCGGGGAACTTCGCGATCAGCCACGACGCACCCGCACGACGACCGTCCACCGCCCCGCGCCGGGCAGCCCGCACGACGACCACCCACCGCCCCGCGCCCAAGCGGTCAGCTCACCGCGCGGGCCGCCGCCCGCCCTGCTGCTCGGCCGGAGAAGATGCAGCCGCCGAGGAACGTTCCCTCCAGGGAGCGGTAGCCGTGGACGCCGCCGCCGCCGAAGCCGGCCGCCTCGCCCGCCGCGTAGACGCCCGGCAGCGGCGTGCCGTCCGGGGTCAGGACGCGGGAGGAGAGGTCCGTTTCCAGGCCGCCGAGGGACTTGCGGGTCAGGATGTGCAGGCGTACGGCGATCAGCGGCCCTGCCGCCGGATCCAGGATCCGGTGCGGGGTCGCGGTGCGGATCAGCTTGTCGCCGAGGTACTTGCGGGCTCCGTGAATCGCCGTGACCTGGAGGTCCTTGGTGAAGGGGTTCGCCATCTCCCGGTCGCGCGCGACGATTTGGCGGCGCAGGTCCGCCTCGTCGATGAGCGGCTCCTTGGTGAGGGCGTTCATGCCGCGCACCAGCGAGGCGAGGTCCTTCTCGACGACGAAGTCCGCGCCGTTGTCCATGAACGCCTTCACCGGGGCGGGGACGGCGGCCCTCGCCCGGTCGATGACGCCGCGTACCGACTTGCCCGTCAGGTCCGGGTTCTGCTCGGAGCCGGAGAGGGCGAACTCCCTGCCGATGATCTTCTGGTCGAGTACGAACCACGTGTGGTCGAAGCCGGTCTTCATGATGTGGTCGAGCGTGCCGAGGGTGTCGAAGCCCGGGAAGAGCGGGACCGGCAGGCGCTTTCCGGTGGCGTCGAGCCACAGGGACGAAGGTCCCGGCAGAATCCGGATGCCGTGCTTGGCCCAGATGGGGTTCCAGTTCTGGATCCCCTCGGTGTAGTGCCACATCCGGTCGCGGTTGATGTGGCTCGCGCCGGCCGCCTCCGTGATGCCGAGCATCAGGCCGTCGACGTGCGCGGGGACCCCGGAGAGCATGTGTGCGGGCGGGGTGCCGAGCCGCTCGGGCCACTGGGCGCGGACGAGGTCGTGGTTGCCGCCGATGCCGCCGGAGGTGACGATCACCGCTTGGGCGCGGAGCGAGAAGTCCCCGGTCACGGTGCGGGTGCTGGCGGTGCCGCGTTCGGCACCCGACGGTTGAAGGATCTCGCCGGAGACGGTGTCCACGGTTCCGGCGGTACGGGAGAGGCCCGTCACGCGGTGCCGGAACCTGAAGGTGACCAGGCCGCGCGCCACGCCCTCGCGGACCCGCCGCACGAAGGGGGCGAGCAGCCCCGGGCCCGTACCCCAGGTGATGTGGAAGCGGGGTACGGAGTTGCCGTGGCCGCCCGCGTCGTAGCCGCCGCGTTCCGCCCAGCCGACGACCGGGAAGAAGCGGACGCCCTGCCGGTGCAGCCAGTGGCGCTTCTCCCCCGCCGCGAAGTCGACGTACGCCTCGGCCCACTTCCGGGGCCAGGCGTCCTCGTCGCGGTCGAAGCCGGCCGTGCCCAGCCAGTCCTGGAGGGCGAGGTCGCGGCTGTCCTTGACGCGCATCCGGCGCTGTTCGGGCGAGTCGACGAGGAAGAGGCCGCCGAAGGACCAGTGCGCCTGGCCGCCCAGGGACTGCTCGGGCTCCTGGTCGAGGACGATCACCTTCCGGCCGGCGTCGACCAGCTCGGCGGTGGCGACGAGCCCGGCGAGGCCCGCCCCGACGACGATGACGTCCGCGTCGTGGCCCGCGGAGCCTGCGTCGTGGCCCTTGGAGCCCGCGTCGTGGCCTGTGGAGCCCGCGTCGTGGCCCTTGGCGTCGTTCCCCTTGGCATCCATGGCCCGATCTTCGGTACGCGGAAGTAACTAGTCAACCGTTCGACCGACTGCTTCCCGGGCCCTTACGGGGGTACAGGTAACGGAAGCACACCTTCCTTGCGGCCGCAGCGATCACCGCCCTTGTGCCGCTATGGTCGGCCAAGTCCCCGCATCCCCACCGCACTTGAGGGTTTACACGGTGTCGCTGACTGTTCTGTTGCTGGCTCTGAGCGCTGCGTGCTGCCTTGGTTTCGGATTTGTGCTCCAGCAGGATGCCGCCCGGCGGGCTCCGCTCGGCGACTTCCTCTCGCTGCGGCTGCTGCTCGATCTCGTACGGGTGCCGCGCTGGCTGGCCGGGATCGGCTGCATGGTGGCGGGCACGGTGCTCGGCGCGCTGGCCCTTTCGCACGGCGAGGTGTCGCTGGTCGAGCCGCTGCTCGCGACGAACCTGCTGTTCGCGATGGCGCTGTCGCGGTGGCGGACCGGCTGCCGGCTCGGCAGGCAGGGCTGGGCCGGGCTGTGGCTGCTCGCGGGCGGGGTCGCCCTGTTCCTCGTGGCGGGGCAGCCGCACGGCGGCCGGGCCGAGGCGGGTCCGCTGCGGCACTGGCTGGTCATCGGGGTCGTGGTGGGGCTGGCGATGCTGCTGATCGCGCATGCGAAGCGGTCCCGGATGAGTTCGGGGCCCGCACTGCTCGCACTGTCGGCGGGACTGCTGTACGGGTTGCAGGACGCGCTGACCCGGGTGAGCGGGCAGCGGTTCGGCGAGGGAGGCTGGCCGGCGCTGCTCGGGAGCTGGCAGGTGTACGGGGTGCTGGTGCTCGGCCTCGCCGGGCTCGTCCTCGTGCAGAGCGCCTTCGAGACGGGGACGCTGCGCATGTCGCTGCCCGCGCTGACGGCGGCGCAGCCCCTGGCCGGGGTGGCGTGCGGGGTCGGGTTCCTGGGCGACCGGCTGCAGACGGGGCCGTGGGCGCTGACCGGGGAGGCTGCCGGGCTGGTGGCGATCGTGGCGGGGATCGTGCTGCTCGGCCGTCATCCGGCGATGCCGAGCGGGTTGAGCACGGTCCGCGAGAAGGTCCTCGTGCACAGCTGAAGCCGGTCGACGCCGACGGGCTCCCTCTGGACGACGGGACCGACGGCGAAGCACGTCACGGGTCGGTGATCGTCCGGCTGATGTTGGATGGGCTCCATGAACCCCGCTGAAGAGATCCTGGACGTCGTCGACGAGAACGACGAGGTCGTCGGACAGGCCCCGCGCGGTGAGGTGTACGCGCGGGGCCTGCGCCATCGCTGCACCTTCATCCGCGTACGGGACGCGCAGGGCCGGACCTTCGTGCACCGGCGGACCGCGACCAAGCTGGTCTTCCCGTCCCTGTACGACATGTTCGTGGGCGGCGTCGTCGGCGCGGGCGAGTCGTACGACGCGGCGGCGCTGCGCGAGGCGGAGGAGGAGCTGGGGGTGTCGGGGCTGGCGCAGCCGGTGCCGCTGTTCAAGTTCCTCTACGAGGGCGAGGGCCTCCGCGGGGGCACGGCGCAGACCTGGTGGAGCCATGTGTACGAGGTGCGCTGCGAGCTGCCGGTGGACCCGCAGGTCGAGGAGGTCGCCTGGCACGCCTTCCTGACCGATGAGGAGCTGGCGCGGCGGCTCGGTGCGGGGCCGGACGCCTGGGAATGGGTGCCGGACGGACGGGCCGCCTACGAGATGCTGGTGAACCGGTGAACGGCCTGCGGCTGTGGTGGGCGCCGCAGCGCATCCGCGAGGAGGGCGACACGCCCGACTACCGGTTCTCGCTGGCCAACGAGCGCACCTTCCTGGCCTGGGTGCGGACCGCGCTGGCGCTGGTCGGGGCCGGTTTCGCGGTCGACCAGTTCCTGCCGGACCTGCGCTGGGGCGTACGGGTCGGGATGGCCCTCGCGCTGCTGGCGGCCGGGGCGCTGTGCGCACTGCGCGCGGTCAACCACTGGGTGCGGTGCGAGCGTGCGATGCGGCGTGGCGAGGACCTGCCGGTGACGCGTTTCCCGACGGTGCTGAGCCTGCTGGTGGGGGTGGTCGCGATGGCGATGGTGGTGGTCGTGCTGTTCGGGTGGGAGGGGTGAGTCCGCCCGGGGAGGTGCGTGATCCGGAGCAGCGTGATCCGGGTCTGCAGCCCGAGCGGACGCGGCTGGCGTGGCGGCGTACGACCTTGTCCTGCACGGTGGTTGCGGTGCTCGCCGGGAAGCAGGCGATCCACGACGGGGTCACGCCGGTGGGGGTGCTGGCCGCCGCGCTGAGCGCGCTGGTGTGGGTGGGGTTCCTGGTCGTCGCGCATCGCAGGATGCGGGAGCTGGGCCGGGCCCGGCCGGAGGCGATGGGGGCGCGGCGGGCGCTGGCGGGGGTGTGCTGTGTGCTCGCGCTGGCGGGGTTCGGGGCGGCGGTGGTGAGGTGAGGAGTGGGGGCCGAGGCGTGCGGTGAGTGGGCAGGGCCACAGAGTGGGGGTACCTCTGGACGACATACCGACTGGTCGGCATCATGGGGCGCGACATCTCACACGTACATACGCGCCCGGAGGTACCTCGTATGAGCACCGTCCCCCCACCAGGGCCCCAGGCCGCCGCCGCGCCGCCGCCCGGTCTCGATCCGGAGCGGCTGCGCGCACATCTGGACCGCGAGCGGCCGGGTCTGGTGGCCGGACCGCTGTCCGCCCGGCTGATCGAGGGAGGGCGCTCCAATCTGACGTACGACGTCACGGACGGGAGCTCGCGGTGGGTGGCGCGTCGTCCGCCGCTCGGTCATGTACTGGCGACGGCGCACGACATGAAGCGCGAGTTCCGGGTGATCAGCGGGCTGCATCCGACGAAGGTGCCGGTGCCCGCACCGGTCCTGCTGTGCGAGGACGAGTCGGTGCTCGGATCGCCTTTCTACGTCATGGAGTTCGTGGCGGGGACGCCGTACCGGACAGCTGAGGAGCTGGCTCCGCTGGGCCCGGAGCGGACCAGGGCCGCCGTGCTGGGTCTTGTCGACACGCTCGTCGAGCTGCACGCCGTGGACCCGGCGGCGGTGGGGCTCGGCGACTTCGGTCGGCCCGAGGGCTTCCTGGACCGTCAACTGCGGCGCTGGGGAAAGCAGTTGGACGCCTCCCGCAACCGTGAGCTGGCCGGGATCGACGAGCTGCACGCCGCACTGGGGCGGGCGCTGCCCGACTCCCCCGCGCCCACGGTCGTACACGGCGACTACCGGCTCGACAACGTCCTGATCGGCGGCCCCGACGACGGCATCCGCGCCGTCCTCGACTGGGAGATGTCGACGCTGGGCGACCCGTTGACCGACCTGGGTCTCCTGGTGATGTACGGGACGAAGCTGGATCTGCCCGGCTCCCCCATCTCCACGACGGCAGCGGCGGCGGGCCACCCGACGGCGGACGAGATCGTCGCGCGCTACGCGGACGCGTCCGGGCGGGACGTGTCGGCGGTGCACTGGTACACGGCGTTCGCCTGGTTCAAGCTCGCCGTGATCCTCGAAGGCATCCACTACCGCTACACGCTCGGGCAGACCGTCGGCGCCGGCTTCGACCGGATCGGCGAGCTGGTGCCCGTCTTCATCGAGCACGGCCTGACGACCCTGACGACCCCTCAGAAGGGCTGAAGACCCATGGACTTCGCATACGACGCACGGACCGAAGAGCTGCGCGGCAGGCTGCTCGCCTTCATGGACGCGTATGTGTACCCGGCGGAACCGGTCGCGCACGAGCAGCGGGCGCAGCTCTCCTCGCCGTGGGACACCCCGCCGGTGGTGGAGGAGCTGAAGGCGGAGGCGCGGCGGCAGGGGCTGTGGAATCTCTTCCTGCCCCACGAGGAGTACGGCGCGGGGCTGACCAACCTCCAGTACGCCCCGCTGGCCGAAATCACCGGCCGTTCGCCGCAGTTGGCGCCGACGGCGCTGAACTGTGCGGCGCCGGACACCGGGAACATGGAGCTGCTGTTCCAGTTCGCCACCGAGCAGCAGAAGAAGCAGTGGCTGGAGCCGCTGCTGTCCGGCGAGATCCGGTCGGCGTTCGCGATGACCGAGCCCGAGGTGGCGTCGTCGGACGCGACGAACATCGAGACGCGGATCGAGCGGTCCGCCGACGGCGCCGACTACGTCGTGACCGGGCGGAAGTGGTACATCTCCGGGGCGATGAACCCCGATTGCAAGATCTTCATCGTGATGGGCAAGACCGACCCGGACGGCGCCGACGTGCGCCGCCAGCAGTCGATGATCCTGGTGCCGCGCGACACTCCGGGCGTCGAGATCCGCCGCGCGATGCAGGTGTACGGCTACGAGGACCACTACCACGGGGGCCACGCGGAGGTCGTCTTCGACGGCGTACGGGTGCCTGCCGCGAACCTGGTCGGCGAGGAGGGCGGCGGTTTCGCGATCGCGCAGGCGCGGCTCGGGCCCGGGCGCATCCACCACTGCATGCGGCTGATCGGCATGGCCGAGCGGGCCGTCGAGCTGATGTGCCGGCGGGCGGTGGGCCGCAGTGCCTTCGGTAAGCCGCTCGCCCAGCAGGGCGTCGTGCAGAACTGGATCGCGGACGCCCGGGTGACCATCGAGCAACTGCGGCTGCTGGTGCTGAAGACCGCCTGGCTGATGGACACGGTCGGCAACCGGGGTGCGCACACCGAGATCCAGGCCATCAAGATCGCGACGCCGCGTGCGGTGCTCGACATCATCGACCACGCGGTGCAGCTGTACGGTGCGGGCGGTGTCAGCCAGGACTTCCCGCTGGCCGAACTGTGGGCGGGGGCGCGGACGCTGCGGCTGGCGGACGGTCCCGACGAGGTGCACCAGAGGTCGCTGGCCCGGCGGGAGCTGAAGAAGTACCTGTAGCGAGAAGTGCCGGCGGGCCGCTCGGGCCGGCCCGCCGGCACTCGCGTCGGCGGGGCTGTCGCTAAGGCCTCAGGGCCCGCAGCAGCAGGTCGGCCAGGTGGTCCGCCACCTGCTGCGGGGTCAGGGGGCCGTCCGGGCGGTACCAGGTCGACAGGTGGTGGACCGAGCCGAAGTGGTAGTCGACCACCAGGTCGGCGGGGGTGGCCTTCGAGAAGACGCCGCTCTGCTGGCCCTCTTCCACCAGGGCGCGGAACCGCTCGTGGTAGCGCCGTCGTTCCGCCCGTACCTGCTTGTCCTTCTCCGGACTCAGGTGGTGCATCGAGCGGAAGAAGATCGACGCGTCGTCGAGGTTCTCGATGGTGGTGACGACGACGTCCGCCGCCGCGTCGCGCAGCCGCTGCTCGACCGGTGCGTCGGCGTCGGCGAACGCGTCGAGGCGCTCCTGCTGGACCCGCAGCACCCGTGCGTACACCTCGTGCAGCAGGTCGTCCTTGGAGCCGAAGTAGTGGTAGAGGGCGCCCTTGGTGACGCCCGCCGCCTCGACGATCTCCTGGACGGAGGTGCGGTCGTAGCCGCGCTCGGCGAAGAGCCGGGTGGCGGCGGCCAGCAGCCGCTGGGGAACGGGGGTACCGCCCGGGTCCGTCGTTCTGGCCATTGCCGCCACCTGCCTTGCGTGTACGTGCGTGTATGCGTGGAGTGTGCGTGGAGTCGGGAAGCTGTCGTGCCGCTGCGCTAGTGCGGGGAACGCAGTTCCCGCCGGAGGATCTTCCCACTTGTCGTCTTGGGCAGCTCCGGCAGGACCTCCACCTCGCGCGGGTATTTGTACGCGGCGAGCCGCTCCCTGCAGTACGCGATCAGATCCTCGGGGCCTGTCCCGGCGTCGGGGCGCAGGCTGACGTACGCCTTGACGCTCTCGCCCCGGTACGCGTCGGGGATGCCGACCACGGCCGCCTCGCGGACCTCCGGGTGGCTGTAGAGGACGTCCTCGACCTCGCGCGGCCAGACCTTGAAGCCGGACGTGTTGATCATGTCCTTCTTGCGGTCGACGACGTACAGCCAGCCGTCGGGGTCCATGAACCCGATGTCTCCGGTCCGCAGTTCACCGTCGGGGAAGGTCTCGGCGGTGGCCTCGGGCAGCCGCCAGTAGCCGGTGACGACCTGCGGGCCGCGTACCGCGATCTCGCCCTGCTCGCCGAAGGGCACGTCCGCGCCCGTCTCGTCGACGATGCGGACGACGGTGTCGGGTCCGGGCACGCCGACCGACAGCGTCCCCGACACCGGATCGACGGGCGCCTCCTTCTCCGGCGGTACGGCCGCGCAGGGCGCCGTGCACTCGGTGAGTCCGTAGCCGTTGCGGAGGTAGGGGCCGAAGTCCGCCCGGAACTTCTCCACCAGCGCGGGCGGCAGCGGGGCGCCGCCCGAGGAGATCACCTCGAAGGAGGCGAAGTGCTCCCGCGTGGCGCCCGGGGTGGCCGCCAGTGCCATGAACGCCGTCGAGGGGCCGACGGTGTACGCGGGCCTGTGCTCGGCGAAGGCGTCGAGGACCACCTGGGGGTGGAAGCGGTGGGCGAGGACGAGGGTGCCCGCGTGGGTGAGACAGGTCGCCAGCTGGCAGACCATGCCGGTGATGTGGAAGAGCGGGGCGAGGGCGAAGTAGGACGACCCTTCGGCGAGGGGGTGCCCGATGCGCTGCCGCTCCGCGTTGACCATGATGTTGCCGTGGGAATTCATCGCCCCCTTCGGGGTGCCGCTGGTGCCGGACGTATAACTGATCAACGCCGTGTCGGTGGGCCCGAGTTCCCGTTCCGGGGGTGAATCCAGACCGGCGCGCGCGACCTCGACCAGGTCGTCGGCGTCGGCAGCGCGTGGCACCCGTTCGAAGTTCAGCACCCGTTCGTCGTTCGCGCTCTGCAGGTCCAGCTCGCAGCCGGTCAGCACGATCCGTACGGAGGGGGCGCCCGCGACCGTCTCCCGCAGATATCCCTGCCAGGCCCGGTCCGTGCAGATCAGCGCGGTGACCTCGGCGTCCTTGAGGGCGTGGCCGACCTCCGCCGACTTGTACATCGGGTTGAGCGGGACGACCGTGGCGCCCGCCTTCCAGGCGCCGAGCAGCGCGAGCACGAAGTGCGGCGAGTTCTGCAGCATGATCGCCACCCGGTCGCCGCGCCGCAGCCCCTTCGCCGCGAGGTGGCCGGCCACCGAGTCGGACAGGGCGTCCGTCTCGCGGTAGCTCAGCCGCCCGTCGAAGTAGGCGAGGGCGGTGCGGTCGGGGGCGCGCTCCACGCTCCGGCGGAAGGCGTGCACGAGGGTCGGCGCCGGGTGCACGGGGGCCCGCTGTGCCTCGCTGAGCTGGGCGAGCCAGGGTTTGGCCGCGTAGCCGGAGTCCGCCGGGGTGTCCGCGTTCATGGCCCCGGTCACCTGCCCGTCCCTTCCCACTTCTGCTGGAGCTGGTTCATGCCGGTCAGCCAGCGGTCCGGCTCGGTCGCCCGCGCCTTGTAGTACGCGGCGACCTCGGGGTGCGGCAGGATCAGGAAGCGGTCGGCCGCCATGCCCTCGAAGAGGGCGTCGGCGACGTCCTCCGGTTCGATCGCGGTCGGCGCGAGGACCAGGTCGCCCGCCGATCCGGCGGCGGTCAGCATGTCCGTACGTACGCCCTGCGGGCAGATCGCGTGGACCTTGACGCCCTTGTGGCGGTAGGTCAGCGAGAGCCACTCGGCGAAGGCGAGCGCACCGTGCTTGGTGACGCTGTACGGGGCCGCGCCGATCATCGTCAGCAGCCCGGCCGCCGACACGGTGGAGACGAACCGGCCGCTCCCCCTTTCCAGCCACTCGGGCAGCAGCGCACGGGCCGCCCGCACGTGGGCCATCACATTGACGTCCCAGGCCGCTTCCCAGAGCTCCTCGGCGAACGGGTCGCCGCCGCAGCCGACCCCGGCGTTGGCGCAGTACACGTCGATCGCGCCGCCGAGGGCTTCGCGCGCCTCGTCGACGATCTCCGAGGCGTCCCCGGGCACGGCCGTCGCGCCGATCTCCTCGGCGACCGCCTTCGCCTTTCCGGCGTCCAGGTCGTTGACCACGACCCGGGCTCCGCCGGCCGCGAACCTCCGGGCCAGTGCGGCTCCGATGCCGCCTCCCGCGCCCGTGACCACGACTGCCGCGTCCTGCACCGCATCCATCTGGGGTCCGCCTCTCCATGCCGAATTGCTCAGCAGACTAACCAGTCGGTATGGAGTGGGGAAAGGGGTGGACGCCGGTGATCCGGGCGCGTTCCGTTCCGTACGGCAGAAGCACGGACTAGCGTGCGCGGACATGACAGACCGTCCGATCACGGAGGTGGCGCACATGAGCTTGTCCAGGAGAGGGCTGCTGGCGGCGGGCGGCGGCACGGTGGGGGTGCTCGCCACCGGCGGTGGTTCGGCGGCGGCACGGCCGGGGCGCGGAGGCGGAGGCGGGGTGCGTACCGGATTCGACCGGCTCGCGGCCGACGGGTACCGGCTGTTGCGCGGCCGGAAGGTCGGCGTCGTCACCAACCCGACCGGCGTCACCGCCGACGTCCGGCACATCGTCGACGTGATGCACGCCGACGAGCGGGTGGACCTCACCGCTGTCTTCGGCCCCGAGCACGGCTTCCGGGGGACCGCGCAGGCGGGCGGCTCCGAGGGGCGTTACGACGACCCCGCGACGGGGCTCCCGGTCCACGACACGTACATGAAGAGCGGGCAGCCGCTCGCCGACGTCTTCACGGCGTCCGGTGTGGACACCGTCGTCTTCGACATCCAGGACGCGGGCGCGCGCTTCTACACGTACATCTGGACGCTGTACGACTGCATGGTGGCGGCGCGGCTCGCAGGCAAGCGGTTCGTGGTGCTGGACCGGCCGAATCCGGTGACCGGGCGGGCGGCACTGGGTCCTGTGCTCGACCGGGCGTTCGCGACGTTCGTGGGGCGGGAGCCGATCGCGCAGGCGCACGGGATGACGGTGGCGGAGCTGGCACTGTTGTTCAACGCGGAGTTCCTGGCAGAACCGGTGCCTCTTGAGGTGGTGCGGATGACGGGGTGGCGTCGCGGGGACTTCTTCGACGCGACGGGCCTGCCCTGGGTGCCGCCGAGCCCCAACATGCCGACCGCGGACACGGCGTTGGTGTACTCCGGCACCTGCCTCTTCGAGGGCACGAACCTCTCGGAGGGGCGTGGCACGACCCGCCCGTTCGAGCTGCTGGGCGCGGAGGGCGTCGACCGGCGGTGGGCCGAGGCGGCGAACGCGGAGGGGCTGCCCGGGGTGCGGTTCCGGGAGGCGTACTTCGCGCCGACGTTCTCCAAGTTCCAGGGGAAGACGATCGGCGGCGTCCAACTGCACGTCCACGACCGGGAGTCGTACGACCCGGTGCGCACCGGAATCGCACTCCTGGTGACGGCGAAGAAGAGCTGGAGCGGCTTCGCGTGGCGGCCCGACCACTGGATCGACAAGCTCACCGGGAACACCCGGGTGCGGACCATGATCGACGCGGGGGCGGGCACGGCCGAGGTGGTGGGCGCCTGGCAGGCGGACCTGGCGGCGTTCCGCCGGGTGCGGCGGGAGCACCTGCTGTACCGGTGACCCCGGGAGTCCCACATGGTGGGACCGGCCGTCCCGCCTATTGACTGCCCCCTACACCGACCGAGACCCTGCCGGTCGTGAACGACGAACCACGCACCACGAAGACAGCGACATCGGCCGCCGAACCCGACGATGCCACCGCCACCGACTCCGGTGCGCCCTCCGGGAGCCCGGAGAGTCTGCGCCGGGTGGCGGTGGCCAGTTTCATCGGCACCGCCATCGAGTTCTACGACTTCTACATCTACGGGACGGCGGCGGCGCTCGTCCTCAACGAGGCGTTCTTCCCGAACCTCACCCCGCTCAACGCGACGCTCGCGTCCTTCTCCACATACGCCGTCGCCTTCGCCGCCCGTCCCCTCGGCTCGGTGATCTTCGGTCACTTCGGCGACCGGGTCGGCCGGAAGTCCGTCCTGGTCGTCTCGCTGCTGCTGATGGGGCTCTCGACGGCCCTGGTGGGTCTGCTGCCCGGGTACGACAGCTGGGGCATCTGGGCGCCGCTGCTGCTGGTCCTGCTGCGCTTCCTCCAGGGCATCGGGCTCGGTGGCGAGTGGGGCGGGGCGGCGCTGCTCGCGGTGGAGCACGCGCCGCGCGGCCGGCGCGGCCTCTATGCGGCGTTCCCGCAACTCGGCCCATCCATCGGCTTCTTCGCGGCGACCGGCATCTTCTGGCTGCTGTCGGGGGTGCTGGACGACGCCGCTTTCAAGAGCTGGGGGTGGCGGATTCCGTTCCTGCTGTCGTTCCTGCTGGTCGCGGTGGGTCTTTTCGTACGGCTGAAGATCAGCGAGACGCCGGTGTTCCAGCGGGTGATGGAGAAGCAGGAGGCCAGCAGGGTCCCCACGCTGGAGGTCTTCCGGAAGTTCCCGCGCGAGCTGCTGCTCGGCGCGGGCGGCATGATCGTCGCGTACGGGCTGTTCTACACGGCGACGACGTACTGCCTGTCGTACGCGACGACGACGCTCGGGGTGCCCCGCAACACCATGCTCGGACTGTCCATGGTGGCCTGCCTGTTCCTGGCGGCGGGGACCTGGATCGCGGCGACGCGCTCCGACGCGGGCGGCCGGCGCAAGCTGATCCTGGTCGGTTGCGGGCTGGCGGTGGTGTGGGGGCTCGTCATCTTCCCGCTGCTGGACACCGGGCAGCCGGTGCTGATCGCGCTGGCGCTGGGCGGGGCGCTGTTCTGCATGGGGGTCGTGTACGGGCCGATGGGCGCGTACCTGCCGGAGCTGTTCGGGGCACGGGTGCGCTACTCGGGCGCGTCCCTGGCGTACAACCTGGGCGGGGTGCTCGGCGGTGCGGTCGCGCCGCTGGTGGCGACGCGGCTCCAGGCGGGCTTCGGTTCGGCGTCGGTCGGCTGGTACGTGAGCGCGATGGCGGTCGTCTCGCTGCTGTGCGTGCTGGCGCTGCCGGAGACGCGGGAGCGGGAGCTGGGCTGAGGCGCCGGAGGCTGCCGACGGTGGGAGGTCCGGGGAAGGTGAACGCCGCTCGCCCTTCCCCGCTCTCCACACGTTCGAGTGAGGCGTTCGAGCCGTGGAGTGGCATGGAGAGTCGGGAGCGTTTCATGCGAATCGGGACCAATTGATCCCTGATGGGGCCCATCGGATTTTCGATGGAGCCGAAATGGGCACTCGTACGTCCATTCATCGACGCCGAAGTACCAGCGACGGAGGTGGCAGTGCGATGGCCGGTTTTCGGAGTCTCGCGAGACAGGTACGTGATCCGAGGTGTGATCTTGCGCTGCGGCGGTATTCGCTGCGCAAGTGTCTGGAGAGGTTCGCCCCTTACGGGCACAGGGCGACCTGGGACCATCTGTGCACCCGGCACGGGTTCGGTCAGGAGGACCGGGCGCCCGATCCGGTGCGGCTGGTGGCCGCGCTGGAGGAACTGGAGGAGGCGCGGGCCGTCTGGCTCGCGTACGAGGTGGAGTTCGCACAGCGCCGCAAGCGCGAGAAGCACGACGGGCTGCGGCGGCCGGGCTCCTTCGACGACTGGCACCGGCGGACCTGGGGCGGTTTCGGGGTCGCGTGGTGCGACGATCCGGCGGTCCACCCGTCGGCGCCGATGGCCGGCGTGCTGCGCGGGCTGATCTCCGCCCTGGAGTCGGAGCCCGGCACGCACTGCCCGGTGTGTGCCTCGGAGCGGATCGTCTGGAAGCAGGACATGGTCCACGAGCCGTGGTTCGGGCCGGTCTGCACGGGATGCGGAATTCTGGTGCCGCAGCCCGTCCTGACGCCCGGGGCGCTGGCGGAGGCCAAGCGGATACGGCGCCGGGAACTGGCGTCCGTGGCGTGAGCGCGTGGGGCGCGGCGGAATTCCCCTCCCCGTGGCGCCGCGCCCCCCGTGTCAGCCGCACGTCCCGTGCGCACGCCCCCTGACCCACGTCCCCTGCGCATGCCCCCCGTGCGCGTACCTCGTGCAATCGCGGCAGGGGCGCTCGGGATTTTCCCGCAACAACCGTGCGAATGCCCGGTGCATGGCTGATTGTCAGTGGTGGGTGCCACCATCGAATACATGGTCGAGCCCTTGATTCAGGTCTGTGTGAACGGTCAGCGTGGTCCAGGTGACAGTGCGGCGGTTCCGGTGTCGCCCGGTGCGATGGCCGCGTCGGCCGCAGCCGCGGTCGCGGCAGGTGCCACGGAAGTGCATGTACACCCCAAGTCCCCCTGCGGGGACGACACGTTGTCACCGGGCGTGCTCGCTGCGACCCTCACGGCGATACGGGGCGCGGTGGACGTGCCCGTCGGGGTGACGACCGGTGCCTGGACCGAGCCCGAACCACGAAGGCGCATCGAGCGCATCGCCTCCTGGACGGTGCTGCCCGACCACGCCTCGGTGAACTGGCACGAGCCGGGCGCGGAGGAGGTCGCCGGGGCGCTGCTCGCGCGCGGTGTCGCCGTGGAGTCCGGCCTGTGGTCCGGCACGCAGGGGGTGGACCGCTTCCTGTGTTCCCCGCTGGCGTCCAGATCCCTGCGGGTGCTGGTGGAGGTGACCGATCCCGATCCGCTCACCGCCGAGGACTCGGCGCTCCAGTTCCTGGCGGACCTCGCGCGCCGGGGCGCGGTGGGGTCCAGGGGGGACGTGCGCGGGGCCCCGATGCTGCTGCACGGCGAGGACGGCGGCGCCTGGCCGGTGCTCGCGCTGGCCCGCCGCCTGGGTCTTGCCACCCGGATCGGCCTGGAGGACACGCTGCTGCTCCCGGACGGCCGCCCCGCCGGGTCGAACGCCCAACTGGTGAGCGCCGCCAAGGACATTCGCTGGCCGGTGGAGGTGGCGTGAGCACCTGGGTGGCGACTCCCGCACCGTGCGGCCCTACAGCCCGGCGGGGGGCTGCGGATCCGCAGCGCGGCGAGGCGTGGATCCGTATCGGGGCGGATCCGGATCAGCGTGGACCCGGATCAGCGTGGACCCGTGCCAGGGTGGATCCGGATCAGGTCTTCTTCTCGCCCATCAGGCGGGAACCGCTGATCATGTCGCCGATGACGTCGTCCGGGTTGGAGAGCACGCAGGTCTCCAGGGACAGGCAGCCGCAGCCGATGCAGTCGGTGAGGTGGTCACGCAGACGCCCCAACTGCTTGATGCGGGCGTCGAGTTCGGAGCGCCAGTTCTCGGAGAGCCGGGCCCAGTCCTCACGGGTCGGGGTGCGCTCGTCCGGCAGTTCGGACAGTGCGTCGCGGATGGTGGCGAGCGGGATGCCGACACGCTGTGCGGCGCGGACGAAAGCGACCCTGCGCAATGCGTCGCGCTCGTACCGGCGTTGGTTGCCTGAGGTGCGGCGGCTGCTGATCAGGCCCTTGGACTCGTAGAAGTGCAGGGCGGAGACGGCGGCACCGCTGCGCGCGGACAGCTGACCGACGGTGAGCTCGTGGATCTTCTCTGGAATCTGCGGCACCCCGTGAAGCCTAGTGGGCGTCCGTTGACAGGAACAGCCGGGCCCAACCATGCTGAGCAAGCGCTTAGACAAGTGATGTGAACCGTGATGCGAACAGTGCTTTTGGCAGTATCCAAACAGGTTTGAGCAGAGGGAGCAGAGGAATGGCCGAGCCGAGGATCTTCACGTCCGCCGAGGAGCTGCGCGCCGGGATCGGCGAACAGCTGGGGCACAGCGAGTGGCTGGAGGTCGACCAGAAGCGGATCGACCTGTTCGCCGACGCGACCGGTGACCACCAGTGGATTCACGTCGACCCGGAGCGGGCGGCCCGGGGGCCGTTCGGGAAGACGATCGCGCACGGCTATCTGACGCTGTCGCTGCTGCCGACGTTCGTACCGCAGGTGCTGCGGGTCGAGGGCATGAAGATGGGCATCAACTACGGGACGGGCAAGGTCCGTTTCCCCGCGCCGGTGCCGGTGGGCTCGCGGCTGCGGGCCACGGCCGTGCTGACGGACGTCACCGAGGCGGGCGGCGGTGTGCAGGTCACGGCGAAGGTGACGGTGGAGATCGAGGGCGGCGAGAAGCCGGTGTGCGTGGCGGAGTCGATCTCCCGCTACTTCTTCTGAGCGCTACGGCCCGGCCACGACCATCCGCAGCACGAGGTCGGCGTAGAGTGCGCCGACCTCGTCGGGGGTGCGCCTGCCCTCCACGTTGAACCAGCGGGCCACGTCGATGCAGAGCGACAGCACGGCGAGCGTGGTGCCGGGGATGTCGGGGACGTCGAACTCCCCGGCCTCCACGCCGTCGTTGATGATGCGCCGCACCGCCGCGTCGCTCCTGCGGCGCAGCTCGACGATCTCCGCGCGGTGCTCGTCGCCGAGCGCGTCCAGCTCGTACTGGACGACGCGCGCCGTGGTGTGGTGCGCCGCGTGCCACCGCACGAAGGTGACGACGGCGTCCGCGAGGCGCTCGGCGGCGCTGCCGTCGCCGTCGGCGGCGCTCTCCAGGATGCGCAGGGCCTTGTCGTGGCCGATGCGGCTGATCCGGTGGAGCAGCTCTTCCTTGGTCTTGTAGTGGATGTAGAGCGCGGCCGGACTCATGCCGGCCCGGCCCGCGATGTCACGGGTGGTGGTGGCGTGGTAGCCGCGCTCGGCAAAGGCTCCGACGGCGGCGACGAGCAGCCTCCTGGCCGCTTCCGGGGCGACTTCCGCCCAGGCGGACGCCTCGTTCGAGCCGCCTTCGGGCGTTTCCGCCGTGTCCTGCGCCGTGCTCATCCGCTCGACCTTCCGTCCGTATCGCGCGCCGTTCTGGCAGGACGGACACCATACCCCGGACCTCTGAGCAAGCGCTTAGCCGCGTCAGAGCTTCGTGAAGGGGTCGTGCTCGGCGAGCATCTTCTCCAGGCGCGCCTGGTCGACCCGGCTGACGATCTGCCCGGCCTCCTGCTTGTCCCGGATCACCTTGGCGAGGGTGAAGCAGGAAGTGGTGAGGTAGAGGACGCCGACGGCGAGGAAGGCGCGCACCCAGCCGCTGGCGTCGAGGTAGAAGATGCCGATGGCGGTGGCGGACAGCGCGACGGCGAAGGAGGCGATGGCCTGACCGTAGTAGGCCCCGGTGTTCTGCTGCTTGACCTGTGTGTCGCTCATGGGCCCAGAGTGACCCGCGTCACGGGGGCGCACCATCCGCTCTCGTACTCAGGAACGTACTCAGAAGGCCGAAACCCCGGTCAGCGCACGGCCGATGACGAGCTTCTGGATCTGGCTGGTGCCCTCGTAGAGGGTCATCACGCGGGCGTCGCGCAGCAGCTTTCCCGCCGGGTACTCGTCGATGTAGCCGTAGCCGCCGTACACCTGGAGGGCGTTGTTCGCGGCGCGCACGGCGGCCTCGGAGGCGAAGAGCTTGGCCTTGGACGCCTCGGTCACGAAGGGCTCGCCGCGGTCGATCAGATCGGCGACGCGCCAGGTGAGGAGGCGGGCGGCGTCGACGTCGACCGCGATGTCGGTGATCAGTTCCTGTACGAGCTGGTGGTGGGCGATCGTCCTGCCGAACTGCTCGCGCTCGCCCGCGTAGGAGAGGGCCGCGTCGAGCGCGGCCTGGGCGATGCCGACGCAGCCCGCGGCGACCGACATGCGGCCCTTGGCGAGGGCGGACATGGCGACGGAGAAGCCCTTGCCCTCGGGGGCCAGCATGGCGGAGGCGGGGACGCGGACGTCCTGGAGGACGAGCTCCGCGGTGGCCTGGCCGCGCAGGCCGAGCTTGCCGTGGAGGGTGCGGCGGGTGAGGCCGGGGGTGTCCGTGGGGACGAGGAAGGCGGAGACACCCTTGTGGCCGGGGGCGTCGGTGGAGCGGGCGAAGAGGAGGACGACGTCCGCCCAGGTGCCGTTGGTGATGAACATCTTGGTGCCGCTGATGACGTACTCGTCGCCTTCCCTGACGGCCCGGGTGACCAGGTTCCCGGCGTCGGAGCCGGTGCCCGGCTCGGTCAGGCCGAAGCAGCCGATGGCCTCGCCGGAGGTGAGGCGGGGCAGCCACTGCCGCTTCTGCTCCTCGTTCCCCCAGGCGGCGATCGTCTTGGCGACCAGGCCCAGCGATACGGAGACGATGCCGCGCACCGAGGAGTCGCCGCGGCCGAGTTCCTCGGTGACGAGGCAGTAGGCGAGGTGGTCGCCGCCGGAGCCGCCGTACTCCTCGGGGATCGTCAGGCCGAGGAAGCCGAGTGCGCCCAGCTTCTTCACTATCGACCTGTCGACGTTCTCGGCGCGGTCCCATGCGACGGCGTGCGGGGCGATCTCGCGGGCGACGAAGTCCACCGCGAGCTGCCGGACGGCACGCTGCTCCTCGCTGAGTTCCAGGTTCACGGACACCCACCCGCTTCCTCGGCGCTGTTTCCCCAACGCTTAATTAGCACTGCTAGTTTCTTACTGGCAGGCCTACTATGTGCCGCATGGCCCGACCGCGCAAGCCCTTGTTGAGCAGAGACCGCATCGTCGAGACGGCGAGCGCGCTCGTGGACTCCGAGGGCCTCGAAGCGGTCTCCACACGGCGGCTCGCTGCCGAACTCGGGGTGAGCGGGCCCTCCCTCTACAACCACTTCCGCAACAAGGACGAGATTCTGGAGGCGGTCGCGGACGCGGTGTCGGCCAAGGTCGACCTGTCGATGTTCGCCGAGGGCGACCCGCGGGACTGGCGGGTGGCGCTGCACGACTGGGCGCTCTCGTACCGTTCGGCACTGACCGAACACCCGCACATCGTCCCCGTGCTGGCGCGCGGCCCGGGGCGCCGGCCGGCCGGGCTGAAGGTGGCGGACGCGGTGTTCGGCTCGATGGTGCGGGCCGGATGGCCGCCCGCCCAGGCGACGTACATCGGCGCACTCATGCGGTACTTCATCACCGGCTCCGCACTCGGCTCCTTCGCGCGCGGTTTCGTGGACGACGAGGCGGCCTACGACCCGGCGGACTATCCGCACCTCGGGCAGGCGCATCTGCTCGCGGACCGGCAGGAGAAGGTGGACGAGGGGGCGTTCGAGACGGGGCTGCGGGCCCTGGTGGACGGGCTCGGCTGCCAGTACGAGGCGGGGAACTACGGGACGGGGAGTCGCGGGACACCTCGCGAAACAGTTCGGTCGGCACCGAAGCATTCCTAGGGCATTCTGGGAGGATGTCGCCCTCCTCCGGCTCCGCAGCCGTCTCCGCCGACACCGCGGTCGTCTTCAGTACGCCCGGACTCAGGCTGGCCAACTTCGCCTCCCTGCTCGCCGACGAGACCAGGGCCGTCTTCCTGCTGTCCCTCCTCGACGGCCGCGCCTGGACCGCGAGCGAGCTCGCCCGGCAGGCGGGCGTCGCCGCCTCCACCGCCAGCGAGCACCTGAGCAGGCTCGTCTCGGCGGGGCTGCTCGCCGAGGAGCGGCAGGGCAGGCACCGGTACGTACGCCTGGCGGACGCGTCCGCCGCACAGTTCGTCGAGTCGGTCGCCGCGTACGCGCTCCCCGGCCGCGACAACCCGCACACGCTGCGCGCCTCCAGCGCCAGCTCCGCCATGGCGCGGGGCCGCACCTGCTACGACCACCTGGCGGGGCGCCTCGGCATCGCGATCACGGATGCGATGGAGCGGCGCGGGCTGCTGCTGACGGGCAGCGGCTTCGCACTCACGGACGAGGGCCTGGACTGGTTCGGCGGGCTCGGCATCCAACTGCTCAAGGCGAAGGGGCGCCGCCCGATGGTGAGTTCGTGCCTGGACTGGACCGAGCGCAAGCGCCATCTGGCGGGCATCGCGGGCGCGGAACTCTGCCGTCACGCCCTGGCGGAGAAGTGGTGCGCACGGATCGGGAGCGAGCGGGCGGTGAAGGTGACGGCGGCGGGCGAGCGGGCCTTCGCCGATCTGCTCGGCATCGACGCATCAATACTTCGGTGACGGCCGAAGTGTTGATGACCTAGCATCGCGGCATGAGCACCCCCTCCTCTCCCACGGGCCGTTCCGAGCCCCTCGCACTGGCCGCCGCCGGTGTCACCGTCGTGCTGTGGGCCTCGGCCTTCGTGTCGATCCGCAGCGCGGGCGAGTCGTACGCGCCGGGCGCGCTGGCGCTGGGCAGGCTGCTGTCCGGCTCGCTCGTCCTGGTGGCGCTGCTGCTGATACGCCGCGAGGGCCTGCCGCCGCGCGCCGCCTGGCCGGGCATCATCGCCTCCGGGCTGCTGTGGTTCGGGGCGTACGCGGTCGCGCTCAACTGGGGTGAGCAGCTCGTCGACGCGGGCACCGCGTCCCTGGTGGTGAACGTGGCGCCGATCCTGATGGCGCTGCTCGCCGGCCGGTTCCTCGGCGAGGGCCTGCCGCCCCGGCTGCTGGCGGGGATGGTGGTCTCGTTCGCGGGTGCGGCGATCGTGGGCATCTCGATGTCGGGCGGCGGCGGAACGTCACTGCTCGGCGTGGGCCTGTGCCTGGTGGCGGCCGTGACGTACGCGATCGGCGTGGTCGCGCAGAAGCCCGCGCTGGGGCACGCGACGCCGCTCCAGGCGACCGCGTACGGCTGCCTGATCGGTGCGGTGGCCTGCCTGCCGTTCGCCGGACAGCTGGTCAGGGACGTGGCCCACGCCCCGCTCTCCGCCACCCTCAACATGGTCTACCTGGGCGTCTTCCCGACCGCCCTGGCCTTCACCACCTGGGCGTACGCGCTGAAGCGCACGACGGCCGGGAAGATGGGCGCGACCACCTACGCGGTGCCCGCGCTCGTCGTCCTGATGTCGTGGCTGCTGCTGGACGAGGTACCGGGGTGGATCACGCTGCTCGGCGGGCTGGTGTGCCTGGCGGGAGTGGCGGTCTCGCGGTCGCGAGCGCGGCGGGCGGCGGTTCCGGCGGCCGAGGGCGCGGCTGGGGGCGCAGCGGGGGGCTCGGCGGGAGCGGTTGCAGGAACGGTGACAGGGGTGGTGGCAGGGGTGGTGGCCGAATCCGCCGCCGCCCCGGCCACTGACCCCGTCGGCTCCGGGACCGACGCCGAGAAGGTCTAGAAGACCACCAGTGCCCGGCCGCCCCTGCCCGCGAGCATGTTGTCGAAGGCGGCCGGGATGCCGTCCAGGGTGATGCGTTCGGTGACCATGGAGGCCAGGTCGAGGCGGCCCGCCCGGATGTGTGCGGCGAGGACCGGAAGGTCGCGGGCCGGGTCGCTGTTGCCGTACACGCAGCCGGTGAGGGTGCGGCCCCAGTGGAAGATCTCCAGGGCGTTGAAGGTGACCTGCTGGTCCTTGCCGCCGATGCCGACGACCGTGGTGCGGCCTCCCCTTCGGGTGGATTCCCAGGCGGTACGGATGGTGGCGGCGCGGCCCACGCACTCGACGGCGACGTCCGCGCCGTGGCCGCCGGTGAGCTTGCGGACCTCCTTGGCGGTGGTGTCGGAGGCGACGAGGTAGTCGGTGGCTCCGGCGGCACGGGCCAGTTCCTCCTTGGCCGGGGAGATATCGACGGCGATGATCTGGGCCGCTCCGGCGATGCGGGCCGACTGGAGGGCGGCGAGTCCGACGCCGCCGACGCCGTACACGACGACGGTCTCTCCCTCGCGGACGCGGGCGCTGTGATGGACGGCGCCGTATCCGGTGAGGACGGCGCAGCCGAGGAGGGCCGCGTCGGTGAGCGGGATGCCGGGCGGGGCGGGGAGCACGCACTTCGCGGCGACGACGGTCTCTTCGGCGAAGGCGGCGACGTTGAGGCCGGGGTGGAGGTCGGTGCCGTCGGCCGTACGGGCGTAGAGGTCGCCGGCGCCGGTGAGGGCGTCGGCGCACAGCCATACCTCGCCGAGCTCGCAGGCGTGGCAACTGCCGCAGGAAGGCGCCCAGTTGAGGACGACGTCGTCGCCGGGGGCGAGGTGGGTGATGCCCTCGCCGACGGCGGTGATCGTACCGGCGCCCTCGTGGCCGAGAACGGCCGGGACGGGCACGCCCATGGTGCCGTTGGTGAGGGAGAGGTCGGAGTGGCAGACACCGGCGGCGGCGAGGCGGATGCGGACCTGGCCGGGGGCAGGGGCGGGGAGGTCGATGTCGGTGACTTCGAGGGGGGTGTGGGGTGCTCGGAGTATCGCGGCGCGGGTCATGGGGCGGGCTCCTGAGTATGGGAGGGGCGGTGTCGGGGGGTGGGCGGTCGCGGAGGGGGTGCGCTCCGCGTGGGGGCCGCCCCCTTGCCCACCGTCCCGCCCCCAGGGGGCGGCCCCGCCGCCCAAGGGGGCTCGGGGGCTGAGGGGGCTCGGGGGCTGAGGGGGCAGGCTTTTTAGGGGCGCGGGGAACTGCGCGGCCGGCCACGACGCACCCGCACGTACAGACCGACCCGCCCCACCCCGCCCCTCGGGTCAGAACTGGAGGGACTTCGTGTGGAGGTACTCCGCAAGCCCGTGCGGCCCCAGCTCGCGCCCCACCCCCGACTGCTTGTACCCCCCGAAAGGCGCCAGCGGATTGAAGCGGCCTCCGTTGATGTCGACCTGCCCCGCGTCCATGCCCCGGGCGAAGGCGCTCGCCGTCTCCGGGTCCGCCGCCCAGACCGCGCCCGCGAGCCCGTAGACCGTGCCGTTGGCGATGCGCAGGGCATCCGCCTCGTCCTCGTACCGGAGGATCGAGAGGACCGGGCCGAAGATCTCTTCCTGGGCGATGGTCATGTCCGGGGTGACGTCGGCGAAGACGGTCGGTGAGACGTAGTAGCCCTTGTCGAGGGGTGCTTCGGGGCCGCCCGCGACGAGGCGGGCGCCCTCCTCGACGCCCTTCTCGATGTAGCCCCGTACCCGCGCCTGCTGCTTGGCGTTGACCAGCGGGCCGACCCGGTCGCCCGGCACGTACTTGGCCACCGCGTCCGCGGCCAGCGACACCGCCTCGTCGTAGCTGTCGCGGTGGACCAGCATGCGGGTCCAGGCGCTGCACGTCTGGCCGGAGTTGGCCATGACGTTGGCCACGCCCACATGCACCGCCTTCGCGAGATCCGCGCCCGGCAGGATGACGTTCGCCGACTTGCCGCCCAGTTCCAGGGCGACCCGCTTGATCGCCGCGCCCGCGAGCGCGCCGATCTGCCGGCCGACGGCGGTCGAGCCCGTGAAGGACACCAGGTCGACGCCCGGGTGCTCGGCGAGTGCCTGGCCCGCGACCGGTCCCAGGCCGGTGACCAGGTTGAACACACCGGCGGGCAGGCCGGCTTCGTGCACCACGTCGGCGAAGAGCTGCGCGGTCAGCGGGGTGTCCTCGGCGGGCTTGAGGACGACCGTGCAGCCCGCCGCGAGCGCGGGGGCCACCTTGGCGACGATCTGGTGCAGCGGGTAGTTCCAGGGCGTGATCGCCCCGACGACGCCGACGGGCTCGGAGTGGACGGTGGAGTTGCCGATCCTCTCCTCGAAGGCGTACGTCGCGGCCAGTTCGGCGTACGAACCGGCGACCAGGACCGGCAAGCCCGCGTGCACGGCCCGGGCGAGGGCGGGCGGTGCGCCCAGCTCGGCCGTGACCGTTTCCGCGATCCGGTCCTGGCGGGCGGCCAGGCCGTCCCGCAACGCGCCGATCAGCGCGGCCCGTTCTGCCTGCGGGGTGGCCGCCCAGCCGGGGAACGCGGCCCGGGCGGCGCTCACCGCGGCGTCCACGTCGGCCGCCGTACCGGCCGGGACGTGCCCGATGACCTGCTCGTCCGCCGGATTCACCACGGCGATCGTGTCCTGGCCGTCGGCGGGCCGCCATGCGCCGCCGATGTACATGCCCCGCTGCGCCTGCACCGTCATCGAGTACCTCCACCGGTCCGGTCCGTCAGTTGCTTCCGCGACTCACATTCTTCCGCAGCCCAAACTAGCGGTGTTAGTTTTTCGGCGCCACCGTCACCTCGAACCCGTTCAGCACCGACGTTCCCGAGAGCGGGTCCAGCAGGGAGCCGTCCAGGAGCTGGTTGACGTTGCTGCCGGGACGCAGGGCCGCCACCGACATGCGGGTTCCCGGGCGGTCGTGGCCCCAGCCGTGCGGGAGGCTCACCACTCCGGCGCGTACCGTGCCGGTGATTTCCGCCGGGGCCTCCACCTCGCCGCCCGTGCCCCGGATCCGTACCGTCGCGCCGTCCGCCACTCCCAGGCGCTGCGCGTCCAGCGGGTGGATCTGGAGCGTGCAGCGATTGGAACCGCGGTTCAGGGCGGGCACGTTGTGCATCCAGCTGTTGTTGGAGCGCAGGTGCCGGCGCCCGACCAGGACCAGCGTGCCCTCCTCGCGCCGCTTGCCCAGGGCCCTGCGCAGCCGGGGCAGGTCGGCGGCGAGGGGGGCGGGGAGCAGTTCGACGCGTCCGCTGCGGGTCCTGAGGACCTGGCCGAGGCGGGGTTTCAGCGGGCCGAGGTCGATGCCGTGCGGGGCGGCGGCGACCTTGGCCAGGGTCAGGCCCTCGTAGGGGCCGAGGCGGAGCATCAGGTCGAGGCGGCGTTCGGGCCCTGTGCTGCCGGTGAGTTCCGCCTTGAGCTGCGCCGCCCGTGCCTCCGGGAGGCCCGATTTCGCGAGCGTACGGTCGATGACCAGGTCGTCGACCACCGCCGGGTCGGCGCCGTGCATGCCGCCGACGGCGAGGATCAGCCGGGCGTGGATCTCGCACTCGTCCATCAGACCGGAGCCGGATTGCGGGGGCACCGCCGCCGGTGTGTAGCGGACCTGGTCGTGGACCGCGAAGCCGTTGAACGCGAAGTCGAAGTGCGCGCTGCGGGAGGGCGGTGGCGGCGGCAGGATCACGTCCGCGTGGCGGGACGTCTCGTTGAGGTAGGGGTCCACGGCGACCATGAAGTCGAGGCCGTCCGCGAGCGCCCGGTCGAGGCGGTCGCCGTCCGGGGCCGAGAGCACCGGGTTGGCCGCGATGGTGATCAGGGCGCGGATCCGGCCGTCCCCCGGCGTCGCGATCTCCTCGGCGAGTGCGGCGAGCGGCAGTTCGCCCTTGGCCTCGGGGTGGCCGCCCACCCGGCTGCGCCACCTGCCGAGGTCAAATCCCTTGCCGGGAGCGGGAGTTCGGGGCTTCGGGGCGGTCGCGGAGAGCGGGAAGAGGACGCCGCCCGGCCGGTCCAGGTTCCCGGTGAGTACGTTGAGTACGTCGACGAGCCAGTTGGCCAGCGTGCCGAACTCGACCGTGGAGCTGCCCACCCGCCCGTACACGGCCGCCGTGGGGGCGGCGGCCAGCTCGCGTGCCACCAGGCGGATCTCCTCGGCGGGCACGTCGCTCATCGCGGCGACCGCGTCCGGCGTGAAATCGGCGACGGCGGCGGCGACCTCCTCCACCCCTTCCACCTCTCGCGCCAGCTCTCCCAGGTCGACCAGCTTCTCCTCGAAGAGGACGTGGGCGAGGGCGGCGAGGAGTGCGGCGTCCGCGCCGGGGCGGATCGCGAGGTGCCGGTCGGCGAGCTTCGCGGTGCGGGTGCGGCGCGGATCGACGACGGTGAGCGTGCCGCCGCGCGCCTTCAGCGCCTTGAGCCTGCCGGGGAAGTCGGGTGCGGTGCACAGACTCCCGTTGGATTCCAGGGGGTTGGCGCCGAGCAGGAGGAGGTGGTCGGTGCGGTCCAGGTCCGGGACGGGGATGGCGAAGGGGTCGCCGAAGAGCAGCCCGCTGGAGACGTGCTTGGGCATCTGGTCGAGCGTGCTGGCGGTGAACAGGCTGCGGGTCTTCAGGGTGGACAGCAGTACGGGCGGGTAGAGGGCGCCCGCCATGGTGTGCACGTTGGGGTTGCCGAGTACGACGCCGACCGCGTTGCCTCCGTGGTTCGCGACGAGGGCGGGCACACGGGCGGCGATGAGGTCGAAGGCCTCGTCCCAACTGGCCTCCCTCAGCTCCCCGTTCGTACGGACGAGGGGCCTCCTCAGCCGGTCGGGGTCGCCGTCCAGCTCACCGAAGGCGGCGCCCTTGGGGCAGATGAAGCCCCGGCTGAAGACGTCTTCGGCGTCACCGCGCGCACCGGTGACGCGGGTGCCCTCGATGGTGAGGGTGAGTCCGCAGGTGGCCTCGCAGAGGGGGCAGATGCGGAGGGCGGTACGGGGAGACGTACGGAGAACCGGGCCAGAGGCCCGGTCGGGCACCGGGTCGAAGGCCGGGCCGGACGCCGGGTCGAGGGCCGGTTCAGTGGCCGGACCTGCGGCGTGCTCCGTCGCGGTCGCGGGACCGGCGGGCGCGGTGCGGGCACTGCGGGACACGGGGGCCTCCCTGGCTTCGGCGACGGGGTGAGCATACCGACCGGTTGGGACGGTGGGAATGGGCAGAGACCGGGTCTGGGCGTGACTGCGGGAACGGACGGGCGGCGGGCCGGCGCAAGGCCGCAGGAAGGCACGGGCAGCGAGCCGGGACGGACCGCAGGAAGGCACGGGCAGCAGGCCGGGACGGGCAGCGGGCCGGGACCAGGACGCGGGAAGGGACAGGCCGCAGGAAGGGACAGGCCGCAGGAAGGCACGGGCAGCGGGCCGAGACGGGCCACAGGCCGGGACCAGGCCGTGGGAAGGGACGGGCCGCAGGAAGGGACCAGGCCGCGGGAAGGGACAGGCAGCAGGCCGGGACAAGGCCGCGGGAAGGGACGGGCGCCGGGTCCGTGCGCCCACCCGCGGATGTCAGTCCAGTACCCGCGCCAGATAGGCCCGCAGCAGCTCCCGCGCCTCCTGCACCACCTCGGGGTCGCCCGACGGGTCGCTGCGGAAGGCGAGTTGGAGGACCGCGTCCGCCGCCTCCACCGCGACCAGGAAGGTGCGGCGCAGCGCCTCGTCCGGGGTGCGGCCGAGGTGTGCGGAGAGGAGTCCGGTCAGCCGGTCGGCGACCCGGTGGTTGGATTCGTCGGCCGGGCGGCCCACCGGTATCTGCATGCCGAAGTCGACGAGCGTGAAGCCGGGCACGCCGCGGCGCATCGCCAGGTACTCGTCGAGGACGACGTCGATCGCACCCCGCCAGTCGGCGCTCGCGAGTGCGCCGACCCCGGCGCCGACCCGCTGCGCGTAGTGGTCGAGGTTGCGCAGGGCGAGGGCGTCGGCCATGGCGCGTTTGTTGCCGAAGAAGCGGTAGACGGACCCGATCGGCACTCCGGCGCGCGCGGCGACCGCGCGGGTGCTCAGTTCCTCGTACCCCACCTCGTCGAGGAGGGCGGCGCACGCGTCGAGTATCCGGGTGAGCCGCTCCGCGCTGCGCTGCTGCACGGGGGCCCGGCGCAGGGCGGTGGCCGGGGCAGCAGCGGGAGGACCTGCGGCGTCGACCGCCGGGACGCCGAGGGACGCGGCGTCGGCCACCGCCGGGACGTCGGGCTCGTATCCGTGGGTCACGGGCCCATCATGCCGCCCACGCGTTTCGGCCCGTCCCTTTGCCCACCGTTGACGTTCCGGGCGCGCAATCCTACTGTCACGCATAGGATTCCTCATGCGAGCCCTTATTTCACCGACCGGGAGTGGACGATGAGCGGCAACGGCACGGACCGATACGTCGAAGCGGCACGGAAGGCCGCGGAGGGCCTGGCGTACTCCTCGGGCTTCGGCAACGCACACAGTTCGGAGGCTGTTCCCGGCGCGCTCCCCGATGGCCGGAACTCGCCGCAGCGCGCCCCGCTGGGCCTGTACGCGGAGCAGCTGAGCGGCAGCGCCTTCACCGAGCCCCGCGCGCACAACCACCGCTCCTGGCTCTACCGGATCCGCCCCTCCGCCGCGCACCCGCCGTTCTCCCGCGTCGACAACGGCAGCATCCGGAGCGCCCCCTTCGCCGAGACCGTCCCCGACCCCAACCGGCTGCGGTGGAACCCGCTCCCCGACCCCGCCCCCGGCACCGACTTCCTGGCCGGCCTGTGGACGCTCGGCGGCAACGGCGACGCCACCCAGCGCACCGGCATGGCGATCCACCTCTACCACGCCAACTCCCCCATGCGGGAAAGGGTGTTCAGCGACTCGGACGGCGAGCTGCTGATCGTTCCCGAGCACGGCGGGCTGCTGCTGCGTACCGAGTTCGGCCTGCTGCGCGCCGAGCCGGGCGAGGTGGCCCTGATCCCGCGCGGCATCCGCTTCCGCGTGGAGCTGCTCGACGCCACCGCCCGGGGGTACGTCTGCGAGAACTACGGCGCCCCCTTCCAGCTCCCCGACCTCGGCCCGATCGGCGCCAACGGCCTTGCCAACGCACGGGACTTCCGCGCCCCGGTCGCCGCGTACGAGGAGGTCGAGGGCCCGGTCGAGGTGATCAACAAGTTCTGCGGCAACCTCTGGTCGGCCGTCTACGACCACTCCCCGCTCGACGTCGTCGCCTGGCACGGCAACCACGTCCCGTACGTCTACGACCTGCACCGCTTCAATGTCATCGGGTCCATCTCGTACGACCACCCGGACCCGTCGATCTTCACGGTCCTGACCTCGCCGAGCGACACCCCGGGCCTGGCGGGCGTGGACTTCGTCGTCTTCGCGCCGCGCTGGCTGGTCGGCGAGGACACGTTCCGGCCGCCGTACTTCCACCGGAACGTGATGAGCGAGTACATGGGCCTCATCGAGGGCGCGTACGACGCCAAGGCGGAGGGCTTCGTGCCGGGCGGCGGCTCCCTGCACAACATGATGTCGGCGCACGGTCCCGACCGGGAGACCTTCGACCGGGCGAGCGCGGCCGAGCTCAAGCCGCAGAAGATCGACGACGGTCTGGCGTTCATGTTCGAGACGCGCTGGCCGGTGACGGCGACCGAGCAGGCCGCCGGGGCCGAACACCTTCAGTCCTCGTACGACGACGTGTGGCAGGGTCTTCAGCGACACTTCCGCCCGTAATCGCACGCAGGACCGACGGAGACCCGCCGTGACCGCCTTCGCCCCCGACTCCCTCGTCCTGAACCGGAAGCTCCCGCTCTGGTACCAGGTCTCCCAGTCGCTGCGCGCCTCGATACTGGGCCGCACCCCGGACGCCTCGCTGCGGCTGCCCACCGAGGAGCAGCTCGCCGCGCACTACGGGGTCAGCGTCCTGACGATGCGCCAGGCGCTCAAGGAGCTGGAGGCGGAGGGCCTGATCAGCAGGCACCGGCGGCGGGGGACGTTCATCGAGCCGGGGGCCAGGCGGGGCGCCCCGCGCCGTCTCCTCGGCTCGATCGACGCGATCGTGGCCCAGCAGTCGGGCGAGCCGACCACACTGCTCGGCCACGGCCCGGTGCCGGTCCCCGGCGAGCTGGCCGAGTACTTCCCGGACGTGGCCGAGGTGATGACGTACCGGCGGCTGCGGCACGACGCGGAGAGCGGCGAGCCCACCAACTGGGCACAGAACGCGGTACGTCCGGAGATCGCCGACCGCGTCAAGGCCGACGACCTGGAGCGCTGGCCGATGACGAAGGTGCTGCGCGACGTCGTCGGCGTACGCATCAGCCGCATCACCGACACCATCGAGGCCACGCTGGCCGACCCGGAGACGGCCGGCCTGCTGAACGTCCCGCTGCTGTCGCCGATCCTGCACTACACGGGCGTGACGTACGACGTGGAGGGCCGGGTCGTGGACGTGGCACGGATCCGCTACCGGGGCGACCGGTTCTCCTTCACCGTGACGGTCGAGGCGAACTGATCCTCGGGGCGGGCCCGCGGATCGGCCGTCGCCGCGCGCACCGCCTACGATGCGGGGCGTGAGCGAGATGGCCGATACGCCGCAGACCCTGCTGCTGGACGACCTCATGCCGTGGTCCGTGGCCCCGCTGCGCCTGGGGCGCGGCTGGGTGACGGGCCCCGATCCCGCTTCCCTGCGGGCGCGCTGGGACGCGGTGATACGGGCCGCCGCGGCGGACCGTGACGCACTCTTCGGCCCGACCCGCCTCCGTACGCCCGCCACCTCGGTCGCCGCGCTGCCCGGTCAGCGGACCGCCACGACGCGGTTCGCCGCCGAGTCGGGGCGCTGTCCGGAACCGGTGCGCATCCTGCACGGCCCGTTCGACGAACAGTGGCTGATTCCCGATCACCGGCTCATCGACGCGGCCCGCCCCGAGCTGTGGCGGGTGCTCGACTCCACCCACCAGGTCTTCGCCGTCGAGCAGGGGTACGTTCCGGGGGCGCGGGGCCCCGCCCTGCTCGCCACCGCGCTGCTGCCCGACGGCCGCTCCCCCGCGGGCCGTCCCGGCCGCATCCGGCCCCTGTACCGCAGGCCCGACGGCCGCGAGCCCAACCTGACGCCGGGCCTGACGGACTTCCTGAGCGGACACTACGGCTGCGCGGTCGCCCCGCAGGACGTGCTCGCCTGGGCCCTGGCCGCCGCCCGGCCTTCGGCGCGGGGCGCCGCGGCGCCGCTGCCCCGGGACGCCGCGGTGTGGGCGGCCGGAGTGGAGCGGGGCCACCGGCTGCGCGCACTCCAACTGCGCGGCGCGCACGGCGCCGAGCGCCCGCGCCTGCCGGGCGGGCAGCGCCCCTACGTGCGGGCGACGCTCCCGCCGCGGCCCGACTCGATCTCGTACGACCGTGGGGAATCGGCCCTGCTGCTCGGCTCCACGGGGCGGATCTCGCCGGTGCCCGGGGCGGCGTGGGAGTTCGAGGTGGGCGGGGTGCGGATCCTGGAGCGGTGGTTCGAGGAGCGGGCCGCCGCCGCGCCCGCGGGCACCCTGGAGGCGATCCGGCCGGGGGCGTGGCCGCAGGAGTGGTCCTCGGAGCTGCTGGAGCTGGTGACGGTGCTGACGCTGTACGCGCAACTGACGGACGGGCAGCGCGAGTTGGACGTGGACGGGCAGCTCACCCGGGCGGAACTCACCGCGGCGGGCGTCCTGCCCGTACCGGTGGCGGCGCGGCGGCCCGCGTCGGTCCTCGACCACCACGAGGAGGGGCCGGGAGGCCAGTTCGCCCTGCTCTAGATCAGCTGTGCCGGGGCAGCCAAAAGCCGCCCCCCTGCCCCGGGAATGACGGATGGATGGGCAGTTGAGCGGCCTCTGCTTGTGCGTGCGGGATCAGCCGCCGGTCAGCCTCGGCGGCTGCCGAGCAACGACCTGCGCAGCCGCCTGAGCGGCGCGAACAGCGAGACGCGCGAGATCCGCGTGCCCCTGCTGGTGTTGCGTGTGCGCGGCACCTCGCGCGAGGTCAGTTCACGCATCAGCATCGTGGCCTCGGCCGTCTCGCGCTGCGGGACGGCAGGGCCGCCGAGCACCGAGAGATGGCGGTCGAGCCGCGAGCTGGTCGCACTGCTCCCGCATGTGATGGCAGGCACCCGGGGCCTGCTGCGCACCGTTATCTGTTCCATGTCACTCCCCACCCGTACGAGGGCACCCGTCACCGGGCAGGTTAACCCTATCTCCCCGTCGTGACACCCGTGTATCCCGCCCACGGGATTCATCACAGGGGTATCGGTGTTGACGGACCGTAATTGTTCAAGGGGGCGGCAGGAGGGCGGAGTTGAGCTAGCTTGGAGTGGTTTCGACCATGATGCCGCTCTGCTGCGGATCGGGGGGTCTGTCCTGTGAGTGAAGTACCGGGCGAAGACAGGGTGGTGGCGGGCCGATACCGCCTTTTGGCCCCCTTGGGGCAGGGCGGTATGGGCATCGTGTGGCGGGCCCGCGACGAGGTGCTGGGCCGCGAGGTCGCCGTGAAGGAGGTCCGGGCGCCGGCCGGGCTCGGCGGCACCGACCGGAGCAGGCTGTACGCCCGGCTGGAGCGGGAGGCGTGGGCCGCGGCCCGGATCTCGCACCGCAACGTGGTGACGGTGTACGACGTGGCGACCGAGGACGGCCGCCCGTGGATCGTGATGGAGCTGGTGCGGGGCCTCAGCCTGTCCGACGTGATGGACGCGGAGGGCACGCTCACCCCGCAGCGGGCCGCGCACGTCGGCGCCGAGGTCGTCGCCGCGCTGCGGGCGGCGCACGACGCGGGGGTGCTGCACCGGGACGTCAAGCCGGGCAACGTACTGCTCGGGAACGACGGGCGGGTGGTCCTCACCGACTTCGGCATCGCCATGGTCGAGGGCACCTCCGCGCTGACGATGACGGGCGAGCTGATCGGCTCGCCGGAGTTCCTGGCGCCCGAGCGGGCGATGGGGCGCACCCCCGGCCCCGGGTCGGACCTGTGGGCGCTGGGCGTGATGCTGTACGCGGCGGTCGAGGGGAGCACGCCGTTCCGGATGGACACGCCGCTCTCCACACTGCGTGCCGTGGTGGACGAGGAGCTGCCGCCACCGACCCGGGCTGGGGCGCTGCGCCCGGTGATCGAGGGGCTGCTGCGCAAGGATCCGGCCGAGCGGATGTCGGCCGCGGACGCCGAGCGGCAGTTGCGGCTGGTGGCCGCCGGGGGCACGGTGCGGGACATCGGGGGCCAGGCGGCGCACAGCAGCCCGACGGTCACGGCCCCGACGCCCCGGCGGCCCGTACCGGTGCCGATGCCCTCGCCGGGGCCGGGCAGCGGATCGTACGGGCCGGTGGGCGGGCAGCAGGGGCAGTACGGGCAGACGGGGCGGACCACGGCCGCGCAGGAACAGCCCCGGCGGGCCGTCGGGCTGCTCGCGCTCGGCGTCGCGGTGCTGCTGCTCGCCGTCGCGGGTCTGGTCTACGCGCTGACCAGGCACGACCCTCCGGGCACCGGGACCAGCGGGGGCACGACCGCCGGAAACACCAACTCCGGAGGGAAGGACGGGAGTTCTGGAGCTGCCAGCGGCGGCAAACCCACCCCCACCGACACCAAGGGCAACAGCGGTGGCAGCAGTACCGGCGGCACCGGTGGCTCGACCGGAAACAACTCCACCACCCAGGGCAACAACGGCGGTACCACGGCCCCGCCGCCCCAGCAGGTGGTGCAGGTGACCGCGCATGCGGTGCGCGGCAGTTACTCCGGCAAGTGTCCGCCGCCCGAGGCCGAGGCGCCCGCCTTCGCCGCGACGATCACGGTGGGGCGGGCGCCTGCGGAGGTCGAGTACCGGTGGAGGACGAAGAGCGGGGAGTCCTCCGACTCCGGCTGGAAGAGCGTGAGTTTCCCTGCCGGGACGACGTCCCGGCAGGTGCAGCACACGGAGCTGACGTACAAGGACGGGACGACCTGGAACGACTCGGTCCAGGTGGAGGTGAAGAGTCCGCGCCAGGTGAGCTCCCACTCCGTTTCCTTCACGGTCACTTGTGAGGAGGTGACCCCGACCACCACGGGCGGGGTCACCTCGCCGCCGGTCTCCACGTACGGGATCGGGCAGCCGTACGCGATCGGGCGGCCGTACGGAATCAGGCAGTCGTACGGGATCAGGCGTTAGAAGTCATCACCGGCAGGTAGCCGCCCGACTGCCCGGCGGCGGTCGGGTGGTAGGACTCGCCGATGTTGCCCCAGTTGAGGCTGTGCAGCCACGGCGTCGGGGTGCAGATCTCGTGGCCGGAGAAGGCGGAGGCGACCCCGGCGAAGGTGTAGCCGTGGTCGGCGGCGCGTTTGGCTGTCGCGTCGTTGAGGTAGTCGGCCGCGCTGTTGATGGCCGTACGGGACTTCTCGCTGAGGCCGACCGAGCAGGTGCCTCCGATCTTGTAGAAGCGGGGGTAGCCGAGGACGACCACGCGGGCCGACGGGGCCTTGGCTCTGATGCCGTCGTAGACCGAGTCGAGCTTCCCGGGCAGGGTCGAATCGACGTAGGCGCGGGCCTGGTTGACCCGGTTGATGCACGCCGACTCGCCCTGTAGGACACAGGTCGTCATGACGTCGGCGAAGCCCGCGTCGTTGCCGCCGACGGTGATGCTCACGAGGTCGGTGGCGGCGCTGAGCGCCGTCAACTGACTTCCGGTGACGTCACCCGTACGAGCGCCGCTGCACGCGGCGAAGTTAAAGCTTGTGGGTGATGCCTTGGCAGCCCAGAGGGCGGGGAAGGCCTTGGCGCTGCGTTTGCAGCTGGAGCCGTCGTAGCTGCCGGCGCCGACCCCGGAGGAGTACGAGTCGCCGAGGGCCACGTAGTCGACGCCTTGGACCCCCTGGTCGGCACTCGCGGCGCTCGCCCCGGTCAGGACCAGAGCTCCGGCGAGTACGAATGAGGATGAGAATGCCGCAAAACGGGTCAGTTTCATGGAACCTCCCTTAGCAGGATTTCCGCCACTCATGTCGTACCAGTCACAGTGACTCGCCGGTAGTGTTCATGCCAAGAACATTCGGCTCGGATCTTCTTTACACTTTTTCCGCATCCTTGACGGCGCTCCGCAGCCTGCGCGACATTGAAGCCCGGCATCCGGCGCGTCGGGGGGCAAAGTCGCCAATGCAGACCATGCAGAACATCAGTGACAAGACGTCAGGCAAGGCCCGGTCCTGGCGGGAGGTTCTCCCTCTGGCGGCCGGGGCGGCACTGGCCGTCGCCGGGGCGGGGGCGGTGCTCGCGTTCACCGGCTCGCCGTCGCCGCTGCGCGCTCCGTTCACCGTCGTCTTCATGGTGGTGGCTCCGGGCGCGGCCGTGGCGATGTGGCTGCGCGGCCTGGATCCACCGGGCCGCACGGTGGCGTCCGCGGCGGCGGCGCTGGCGCTCAACCTGCTCGTCGCACAGGCCATGCTGGCCATGCATCTCTGGTCGATCAGGGGCGGAATCGCGGCAGTTGCCGGGATCAGCGCCCTCCTCTTCCTGCTCACACTTCTGCGGCGCCGAGGCGGCCGTACGGCGAGAAGGCAGGCAACCTGACGTGGACAACCCTCACGCGCGCTCGCGCGCCAACGGCACACGGCTCGACCTCACCGTCCACCGGCCCGGCGAACTCAGCGCCGCCGACCGGGCGTCCTGGACGGCCATGCAGTCCAAGGCGCACCTGCACGGCTCGCCCGAGCTGGCGAACCCTTTCCTGTCCCCCGAGTTCGCGCTGGCGCTGGGGCGGTGCCGGCGCGGGGTGCGGATCGGGGTCGTACGGGAGGGGGGTGAACCGGCCGCGTTCTTCGCGTACCAGAGATCCACCACCGGCGTGGGCCGGGCACTGGGACTGGGTGTCTCCGACAGTCAGGGCATCGTGCACAGACCCGGCTTCGAGTGGGACGCCCGGGCGATGCTGCGGGCGTGCGGGCTCGCGGTGTGGGAGTTCGACCATCTCGCGCAGGGGCAGGGCGCGTTCGAGGCCGGTGCGACCGGCAGGTTCGCCTCTCCGGTGATCGACACCCTGGACGGGTACGACGCGTACCTGGCCCATCTGCGGGAGCACTCGCCGAAGTTCCTCAAGTCGGTGCAGGCCAAGGAGCGCAGGCTGCACCGGCGGGTCGGCGGAGTGCGGTACGTGCACGACGAGCGCGACCCGGCGGCGCTGCGGGCGCTGATGCGGTGGAAGTCCGCGCAGTACCGCAGGACCGGGCGCAGCGACCGCTTCTCGCAGGAGTGGATCATCCGGCTGGTGGAGCAGCTCTTCCACACCCGTACGGACTCCTTCACGGGGCTGCTGTCGGTGCTGTACGCGGGCGGCCGGCCGATCGCGGCGCACTTCGGTCCCCGCTCGGAACGGATCATCTCCAATTGGTTCCCGGCCTACGACCCGGAGTTCGCAAAATATTCGCCGGGTTTGCTGATGCAGCTCAAGATCGCGGAATCGGCGGCCTCGGAGGGGATCGCCTACATCGATCTGGGGCGCGGCCAGAAAGAGTACAAGGACTCCCTCAAGACCAGGGAGATCATGGTTTCCGAGGGATGGGTGATGCGCCGTCACCCGGTGGCATTCGGCCATCGTGCACACCGCACACCGGTGCGGGCGTTGCGGAATACGGTGGTGGAGCGGCCTGAACTGTTCGAACCCGCCGACAAGCTGCTCAAACTGATCGGAGAAATCCGATCGGGACGGTTCCGGATGTGACCGTCGAACTACGGCCAAAGTCACAAAAAAGCGAGGCTGCGTTCCAGGTCTTGCCATAAGGTCCCAAGCATCAATACCGTCATACATCCACCCGCAAAGGTCCATCAAGCAAAGCGGCTCTAGGGGAGGGCTCAAGCGTCGCGATGGAGGCCGGTGCGGGAGCGCGGTAGGGGGGTGCCGTGCTCGGCGAGCGCCATTTTTGCCGGGGCACGTTCCGCGCAGAGCAATAGCCAGCTCACCTCAACCAGTACGGAGTTGTCTTCCGTCATGGCCGGGGTGAAACCCCCCTTTCGAACCGGAAACTCATCCGGACCGCCCGGGGGCGGGCGGTCCACCGGTGGAGAGGGAAAAGACTCATGAGCTCATTTCTCCGACCCGCGGTACCAGGACAAGATCCGCTGGGCGAGCCGTCCACGAATGGCAGCAGCCGCAGCAGTGCGATCAAGAAGAGCCTGAAGTACCGGCCGATCTCTTCACATCTCGCGATCACTCCGCCCGTGAGCGTCGTGATCCCCGCCATGAACGAGGCGGAGAACCTTCCGTACGTCTTCAAGACGCTGCCGGAATGGATTCACGAAGTCGTTCTCGTCGACGGGAATTCCACCGACAACACGGTGCAGGTGGCCCGTGACCTGTGGCCGGGCGTGAAAGTCGTCCGGCAGACCGGAAAGGGCAAGGGCGACGCACTGATCACGGGATTCGCCGCGTGCACGGGCGACATCATCGTGATGGTCGACGCGGACGGCTCGGCCGACGGCCACGAGATCGTCAGCTACGTCTCCGCGCTGGTCTCCGGCGCCGACTTCGCGAAGGGCTCGCGCTTCGCCAACGGCGGCGGCACCGACGACATGACGCCCATCCGCAAGCTCGGCAACTGGGTGCTGTGCACGGTGGTCAACGCCAAGTTCGGCGCCCGCTACACCGACCTCTGCTACGGCTACAACGCCTTCTGGCGGCACTGCCTCGACAAGATCGACCTCGACTGCACCGGCTTCGAGGTGGAGACCCTGATGAACATCCGGGTCGTCAAGGCGGGCCTGCGCGTCCAGGAGATACCCAGCCACGAGTTCGAGCGCATCCACGGCATGAGCAACCTCTCCGCGGTGCGCGACGGGCTGCGGGTGCTGAGGGTGATCCTCAAGGAGCGCGGCAAGCGGCACGGCAGGCGTCGCGCGGCACTGCCCGTGGTCACGCCCCGCCGGATCATCGGCCGGGGAGAGGCGTCTTGAGAGGACAGCCCACACCGGAGTTCTCCGTGGTGGTCTGCGTGTACACCGAGGATCGCTGGGAGGACATCCTCGCGGCGGTCTCCTCGGTGCACGCGCAGTCGCGGCCGGCGGCGGAGACGCTGCTGGTCGTGGACCACAACCCGGCGCTGAAGGAGCGGCTGGAGAAGGAGTTCAAGGACGTCGACGCCGCACGCCCGGTGCGGGTGCTCGCCAACGCGGGCCCCCGCGGTCTCTCCGCGGGACGCAACACCGGCATCGCCGCGGCCCGCGGCGAGCTCGTCGCCTTCCTCGATGACGACGCGGTCGCCGAGCGGGACTGGCTGCACCACTTCGCCGCCGGTTACGCCGATCCGCGCGTCATGGCGGTCGGCGGCCTGACCATGCCCGCGTGGGCGTCCGGCGGGCGGCCCGCCTGGTTCCCCGAGGAGTTCGACTGGGTCGTCGGCTGTACGTACAAGGGCATCCCGCAGGGGAAGGTGCGGGTCCGCAACGTCCTGGGCGGCAACGCCTCGTTCCGCAGGTCCGCCTTCGACGCGGCGGGCGGCTTCGCCACCGGCATCGGCCGGGACGGCGACAGACGGCCGCTGGGCTGCGAGGAGACCGAGCTGTGCATCCGGCTCGGCAAGGCGCTCCCGGACGCGGTGCTCCTGATCGACGACCGGGCGGTCATCCACCACAAGGTGCCCGCGGTACGGGAAAGGTTCGGCTATTTCCGCACCCGGGCGTACGCGGAGGGCTTGTCGAAAGCGCTCGTGGCGCGAAGTGTGGGTGCGGGCAAGGGACTTGAGTCCGAACGCCGCTACACGACCCGGGTGCTGCCCGGGGGCGTCGTGCGCGGACTGCGGGACGCGGTTCTCGGCCGGCCGGGCGGGGCGGGCCGGGCGGGAGCCATCGTGTGCGGAGTGGCCGCGGCGGCGGGCGGGTACGTACTCGGGAGCGTACGGGCCCGTCGGGGAGGCGGGAGTTTCACGCCTCAGCCGATCGCACCACCGGCGAACGGCGCGGGCGGGGAGAGCGAGGGACGCGAGGGGGCGCACGCATGAGAAGCACCGCTGTGAGCACGGGGACCGCCGGGGGCACGGGGACCGCTCGGAGCACGGGCACCACCGGGAGCACAGGGTCCGCCGGGACCGCTGTTCCGATCCTGATGTACCACGCCGTCGGACACCGGCCCGCCGAGGCCGCCTACGGGCTGTCCGTGTCGCCGGAGTCCTTCGCCGAGCAGATGGCCGTGCTCGACGCGAACGGCTTCACCCCCGTCACCACCGGGGAACTGGGGGAATCCTGGCGGTCCGGACGCACCGTCCTGCCGCCCAAGCCCGTCCTGATCACCTTCGACGACGGGTACGAGGGCGTGCACCGGCATGCCCTGCCCGCGCTCACCAAGCACGGCTTCCGCTCCAGCCTGTTCGTCACGACGGGCTGGCTGCAGGGCCGGTACGACGAGGGGGGCGCCCTGGACACCATGCTCGACTGGGACCAGGTCCGGGCTCTCGCCGACGCGGGGGCCGAGATCGGCGGGCACAGCCACACCCACCCGCAGCTCGACCAACTCTCCGCCGCGCAGCTCCGGTTCGAACTGCTGCGTTGCCGGGAGCTGGTCGCCGACGAGCTCGGGAGCGCTCCCGTCTCTCTCGCCTACCCGTACGGCTACTCCAGCCGCCGGGTCAGGCAGGCGGTGCGGGACGCCGGGTTCCGGCAGGCCCTCGCGGTCAACAACGACCTGGCCACGCGCGGCCAGGGCCCGTACGCACTGCGCAGGGTGACCGTTCAGCGCAGCACAGACCTCGGGCGGTTCGAGCGGATGGTGGAGAACCGGGCGACCTTCCGCGACTTCGCCAGGGAGCGGGCGCTCACCCAGGGATACGCGGTGGTACGCAGGTCCCGCTCCGCCGTCCGCCTCGCGCGGCAGTTCCGAGAGGCGCGCCCGTCCCGAGAGGCAGCCGCCAGCCGTGTCTGACACGACCACCACCCAGGCCGGGAGCGACACCGGGGAGAACAGACCGGTGGCCGGGGAGCGCCCGCCGGCCCCGCCGGCCAGGAGGCTGCGGCTGCCGGTCCCCCGCAAGGGCGGCGGCAGTCCACTCTTCCGCAACGCCTACGCGCTGATGCTCAACACGGGGGTCAGCGCACTTCTCGGCCTGAGCTTCTGGCTGGTCGCGGCGCGGTACTACACGCCCGCCGCGGTCGGTCAGGGGTCGGCGGCGATCGCCGCGATGAAGCTGCTCGCCGGGCTGACCGCGCTGACCCTGACCGGGGCCCTGGCGCGGTTCATCCCGGTGTCCGGCCGCCGCACCGGGCGGCTGGTGTTCCGTACGTACGCGGGGAGTTCCCTGGTCGTCGCGGTGGCGGCCGGGATCTTCCTGCTCACGCTGGACTTCTGGGGGCCTTCGTACAGATTCCTGCACGGGCCGCTCAACGGTCTCGGCTTCGTCCTGGCGGTCGTCATGTGGTCGCTGCTGACGCTCCAGGACGGGGTGCTGACGGGGCTGCGCAGTGCGTTGTGGGTGCCGGTGGGCAACACCGTCTTCTCGGCGGTGAAGCTGGTGCTGCTGGTGCTGATCGCCACGTCGATCCCGACCGCGGGCGTCTTCGTGTCGTGGGTCGCGGCGATCGCGGTGTCGGTGATTCCGCTGGGTTTCCTGGTGTTCCGGAGGCTGGTGCCGCGGCATGTGAAGGCGACCGAGGGGCTGACCGAGGCGCCGACGACGCGGCAGATGGGGCGGTTCCTGGCCGGTGACTACACCGGTTCGCTGTTCTCGCTGGCCGTGGTCTATCTGGTGCCGGTGATCGTCGCCTCGCAGGTCAGCTCGTCGGACAACGCGTACTTCTACATCACCACCACCATCGGCGGCACCGTCAACCTGCTCGCCATCAACATGGGCGCCTCCCTCACCGTCGAGGGCGCGCACGATCCGGCGTCGCTGGCCCGCAACTGCCGGGCGGCGCTGAAGAAGATGGCGAAGCTGATGCTGCCGGTGGCGGCGGTCCTCTTCTTCGGGGCGCCGTACATCCTGCACGTCTTCGGCGCGGGATACGCGCAGGCGGCCACTCCGCTGCTGCGCTGGTTCGCGATCGGCGCGCTGCTGCGGGTGGTCATAGAGGTCTACTTCGCGGTGCTGCGCGCACAGAGCCGCACCGGTGGACTCGCCTATCTCCAGGGCGGGTTGTGTGTCCTGGTGCTGGGGCTGACGCTGCTCCTGCTGCCCAGGATGGGCCTGACGGGCGCGGGCGTCGCCGAGGTGTCCAGCCTCGCGCTGATCGCGACGATCGCCGCTTTCAAGCTGTACGGGGTGGTCAGGTCCGCCCCGGCGCAGAAGGCTCCCGCACGGACGGAGTCCGAGCCCGAGGACGTACCGGAGGAGGCGCAGGACAAGCAAGGGGCGGAGGCGGAGGCCGGGGAAGGCGCCGCCGCCGTGGAGGCGCCCCGTGAGGGACCGCGGTGGGCGCTGCGGACCGCTCTGGGCGACGCGACGACGCTGCCGCTGGGCACCCACATCGACTTCGACCACCAGGAGCGCAGACCGGACGTGCGGATCGGCCCGGAGACTCCGGCGGCCGGGCTGTACATCCCCCGGGGAGCCTCCGGAGTCGTACCGGGCATGAAGAAGACGGAGGACGGAGAACCGGAGGGCGGAAAAGAGAGCGGCGCGGGGAGCGGAGAGGCGAGCGGGGAGCGGAGCGACAAGGCGGGCGAGCACCGGCCGACCTGGGCGCTGCGGCTGCCCGGTTCTTCCTCCGACCGTTTCGCGAAGTCCCATGCGCCGCAAGGCACTTCGGCGCTCGCGCCTGCCGCGTCGACCTCGTCGACACCGGTTGCCTCGCCGTCCGCCGAGGAGAGCGAGAAGCCCGCACCGGCGGCGGACGGCGCGGACTCCGCGGACTCCTTCGCCCCTCCCCCGACGCACCGCGCCCTCCTCGCCGTCCGGCACCGACTTCCCGAACTGGCGGTGGGAGCCGTGCTGTTGGCGGCCGTACTGCTGTACTGGATCCCACTGCGGGGCATCGGCGAGGCGGACCTGGAGCGGATCGGCGGGCTCGGTCTTGTCACCGTGCTGCCGCCGGCCACGTTGATCGGCGCCGCGCTGCTCGTGGTGTCGTTCGCGTCGATGCTGTGGCTGGAGCGGCCGAGGACCGCCCTCCTCGCCGTGGCGCTGATCGCGACCGTGGTGTCGCTGCACGCGCTGCCCGCCGTCCTTGAGGAGGCGCCGCGCTTCCCGACGGCCTGGCAGCACCTGGGTTTCATGGACTACATCGACCGCACCGGGACCGCGGTGCCCGATCTGGACGCACGGTGGAGCTGGCCGGGATTCTTCGCGGCGGCGACGTTCGTGGCCCAGGCGTGCGGGATCTCCGACATGTCGGAGGTCATCCGCTGGTGGCCGCTGACCATGCAACTCCTGTACCTGGCACCGCTGTTCCTGCTGATGAAGTCGATGCGGGCGGGCTGGCGGGCGAAGTGGGCGGGGGCCTGGTTCTTCGTACTGAGCGGCTGGGTCGGCCAGGACTACTTCTCGCCGCAGGGCTACACCTATCTGCTCTATCTCGCCTTCGTGGCGATCCTGCTGGTGTGGTTCCGCGAGCCGCGCGTCATCTGGACGAGGCGGCGGCCGGGCGAGGCGGAGGTGCGGCCGGCCGGGCGGCGCGAGAAGGCGACGCTGCTCGTGGTGCTGATCGCCCTGTTCGCGGGGACGGTCCCGGCGCACCAGCTCACCCCGTTCGTGATGGTCGGGGTGCTCATGCTGCTGGTGATCTGCGGGCGCTCCACGCTGCGCGGGCTGCCGATCCTGCTGACGGTGCTGGTCGCGGTCTGGATCGGCTTCTTCGCCGAGCCGTACTGGTCGGGGCACTTCGAAGAGCTCTTCGGCGGCATCGGCGGGCTGGGCGACAACGTGTCCTCGTCGGTGGCCGGCCGCATCGAGGGCGGCAGCTCCACGCACAAGCTGGTGCTGTACGTACGGGTGGCGCTGGCCGGCGGGATGATGGCGCTGGCCTGCTGGGGCATCTCGCGGCGCCGGTTCGCGGGCTACAGCGAACGCTCGCTGCTCGTGCTGGCGTTCGTGCCGTTCCTCATGCTCGGCATGCAGTCGTACGGCGGCGAGATGGCGCTGCGCGTCTTCATGTTCGCGCTGCCGGGCGCGGCCCTCCTCGCGGGCCTTGCCTTCTTCCCCCGTACCGGTGCGACCCGGGCCGAACGAGACGCGGACCGCACCAGCCTCGCCCCGCTCGCCGCGCTGCTGGCCGGGCTCGTCCTGATGGGCGGCTTCCTGGTGGCGCGCTGGGGCAACGAGGCGTTCGAGCGGGTACGGGCGGGCGAGGTCGCGGCGATGGAGTTCGTGTACGCGCACGACGAGCCGACGACGCGACTGCTGTGGATGAGCAACGACGTCGTCGACAACGTCACGCCTGCGATGCCGTGGGGCGCCAAGGACATGGAGAAGGTGCAGTACGAACCGACGGAGGCGCCGCGCGACCCGGTCCTGGTGGCAGGGCTGGTCAAGTCGCTGAAGGACGCGGGCCCGAACTCGTACCTGATGATCAACCGCAGTCAGACGGTCTACCTCCAGATGGACTCGGGCTACGCGCCGAGCTGGGAGCGGCGCCTGGTCAAGAACCTGGAGGCCAGGCCCGAGCTGAAGAAGGTCCTGGCCAACGAGGACGTGACGCTCTTCGCGATGGCCGAACGGCCGGACGGGCCGGTCGCGAAGGCGGAACCGGGGCCGATCGGGCCGAGGGTGACATGGACGCCGTGGTCGGTGATCGGCGCACTGGCGGCGCTGGCGCTGATCGTGCTGCTGTCGGTGCGGGAGGTGGTGCGGGTGGCGCGGCCGGAGAGCGTGCGCAAGCTCCGGTGGATGCAGTCGACGTACTGGTTCTCGCTGCCGCTGCTGGCGGTGCTGCTCGGATCACTGGTGGAGCGGTTGGTGTCGCTGTCGGGGGTGGGTTCGTAGGCCGGGCGGCGCCGGTCGGGTGGCGCTGTCCGGGGGCTGACGGGCCGGCCGGGTGGCTCTACCTGCGGGTGAGCCAGCGCACCTCGTAGGGCCCCATGTCGAAGTCCTGGCCGTCGACCTCGGCCTTGATGGCGCGGTCGCGGGTGTTCACGACGAGGACGGTCTTCGCGCTCGCGAGCACCCGGACGTTGGGGACGTCGTCGGCGGCGACCGGGACCCTGTCGTCGTAGCGGGTGCCGGGCGGGAACTCCTTCGCGAACCGGGAGATCAGCTTCATCATGGTCAACTCGGCGCCGCCGTTGGCGAGTTGGGTGGAGGTCCACAGGCAGCCCGCGCACTTCGCGCCCTCGTTCTGCGGGTTCCAGTAGAAGGCGGTGCCGGTGCCGCCGCGTACGAGCGCGATCATGCCGGCGGCCTGGACCGCGGCGCGGTGGGGTTCGCTCCAGCCGTCGCGTTCGTCCTCGGCGTCGCCGGGTTCGACGTAGTACTCGGCCCACCAGAGGGGCAGTCTGCCGCCGGTCTGCTGCCGCACCCAGCGGCTGACGGCGGTGAGCTTGTCGGTGGCGCCGAAGTCGGACGGCAGCAGTTCGTCGTCCCTGGTGTAGCTGGAGCCGTCGACGACGACGAAGTCCGCGCCCGTCTTGTTCTCGTTCCAGTACGTGAAGGCGTCCAGGGAGCGCTGGTCGAGGCTGCCCCAGGGGCCCTTGACGGCGGACGCGTCCTGGGTGGCGCGGGGTTCGAGGCTGTCCATGACGAGGTAGGGGCCGCCGACCAGGATGTCCTTGTCGACCTTCTTGAGCTCGGCGTACACCAGGTTGTAGAGCTTGGTGTAGCCCTCGTAGTTCCAGCGTTTGGCGCCGTCGTCGAAGAAGCCCTTGAACTCGTTCCACACGATGAAGTGCTTGACGTCCGGATAGCGGCGGGCCACGACCCCGGCGAGCTTCGCGAAGTCGGCGTAGTGCGCGGGGCTCGGCGCGGTCTCCAGGGACTTCTTGGACCAGTCGGTGTTGGCGGCGCCCTTCTTGCCGCCCTTCATCCAGTCGGGGGCGCAGCACAGGGTGACGACGGGGGTGCCGCCCGTCCTGCGGATCAGGTCGATGCGGCTGTCCATCTCGCCGAACTGGTAGCGGCCCGGGGAGGGTTCGGGGTTGTTGGAGCCCCAGCCCATCAGGTGCTGGATCTGCGGCAGCTTCTGGGCGGCGAGGAGCTTCTCGGCCCTGGAGCGGGCGCGCTCGTCACCCGCGTCCGCGCTGAACTGGGTGTGCGTGAAGCCCCAGCCGAGGTCCGGTTTCGGCTTGTCGGGGTCGAGTGGCGGGGTGCCGTGCACCTTGGCGCCGTCCGTGGAAGTGCCCGCGCTGTCGCCTCTGCCGTCGTCGCCCGGCCAGGCGGTGCACATGGTCAGTACGAGCGCGAGTGCGGCCATGCCCACGCCGATCAGCGCGGTGAACCGCCACCGCCGCGCCCCCGAGTCCCACCCATGACGTCCCATCACCTTTCAGAGTAGCGGCGGGGGTGGGGATTCCGGTGGGCTTGTCGGGATCCGGCCGGGATCGGGCAGGCGCACTTCGGCGGGTCGCGGTACGGACCGGCAGGGGGCAAAAGTCCGTGCGCGGGGCGGCCGGGTGCCGGATCATGTGCCGCATGTCTGCGAACCGCGAGTCCGCGAGTGCTGTGCCGGAGGTCCCCGTACGTCCGGAACCGGCGGGCCCCGTACGCCCGGAGTCCGCGCTTCCGCTGCGTCTGAACGTCGACGACTCCGACTCCCCCTCGGACGTGGTGGACGCGCTGTTCCTGGGCCGGTTCGCGACGGGCGAGCAGCCGTACTCGCACAGCTCGTCCATCGACCGGGTACGGTCCGGGGCCGATCTGCTGCCGCCCGGCGCGACGGTGCTGCGCGCGGCCAGGGACGACGACCGCAGCGCGACGCTCGCCGAGGGCGACGGCTGGACGCTGCTGGTGTCGCGCTGGAACCGGGGTGCGGACGTGACCGTCACGGCCACTTCGCCCGAACTGGCCGAGAAGGTGCTCGGCGAGGCGACCGACGGCGCGCAGGACGAGCCGGAGCCGCAGCCCGAAGCGGTCACGATGGGCTTCTGGTACGTGTCCCCGAGGCGCGGCCCGCACCGTACGACCCGGCAGATCTCGGCCGGGACGTGGGAGGAGGTCCGCGGCAACTACACCGCTCCGGTGGCCGACGCGATGGACCGGCTGATGAAGGTGACGCCGGACGACATCGCGGGCCGGCTTTTGTTGCTGCACGGGCCGCCGGGAACGGGGAAGACGTCCGCGCTGCGGACACTGGCGAGGTCGTGGCGGGACTGGTGCCAGGTGGACTGCGTGCTCGATCCGGAGCGGCTGTTCAACGACGTCGGCTACCTGATGGACATCGCGATCGGTGAGGACGACGGGGCCACCGGCAGGTCCCGGTGGCGGCTGCTCCTGCTGGAGGACTGCGACGAACTGATCCGGGGCGAGGCGAAGCACACGGCGGGCCAGGCGCTCTCCCGGCTGCTGAACCTGACCGACGGCCTGCTCGGGCAGGGCCGGAACGTCCTGGTGGGCGTCACCACGAACGAGGACCTGGAGCGGTTGCACCCGGCGGTGGTACGGCCGGGGCGGTGCCTGGCCCGGATCGAGGTGGGCGCGCTGTCGCGGCGCGAGGCGGTGGGGTGGCTGGGGACGGAGGAGGGGGTGGGGCGGGACGGCGCCACCTTGGCGGAGCTGTACGCGCTGCGAAGGGGGGTGTCACCCACGGCCGTGCCGGGGGCTCGGGAGGGGGGTGCCGATGCGGGGCTGTACCTGTGAGGGAGCGGGCCGGGGGTCGTTGTGCGAGTGCGGCCGGAGGACGTCGTGCAGGTGCGGCCGGAGGACGTCGGCGGGGGCGGGCGTCGTGCAGGTGCGTCGTGGCTGGTCGCGCCCACGCGGCGGAGCCGCACAGGGAGAGAGCCCCGCGCCCCTAAATGCCTGCCCCCGGCCCTCGATCGGACGCCCTCGCGACCGTCCCGTCAGTCCGCGTAGGCGGCCCGTACCGCCTCTTCCGCCGCCGCGATCGCCGCCGCCCGGCTCAGCCCGAGTCGCCGTACCCGCTCCGCGTAGGACCGCGCCGCCGACGCCGCCTCCCTCTCCGCCGCGTCCCCCGCCGCCGCCACGAACGTCCCGTTCCGGCCCCGCGTCTCGATCACCCCGTCCGCCTCCAGCGCCCGGTACGCCTTGGCGACGGTGTTCGCGGCGAGGCCGAGGTCGGCGGCAAGGCCTCGTACGGTCGGCAGTTTGTAGCCGACCGGCAGCTTCCCGGAGCGGGCCTGCTCCGAGACCTGGACGCGGAGTTGCTCGTACGGGGCGATGGCGTCGTCGAAGTCCACGACGATCTTCAGAGTCACGGTCACGCGAGGGATTGTCCCCCACCGCAGAACCGCCGCCGAAAAAGAAGAGGCGGCCTCACCCTCCCGGTGCGTACCGTCGCCGCATATGACACTGATCATCCGTGACTACCGGCCCGAGACCTCCGACCTGGATTCCATGGTGCGGCTGCGGCGTGCGGCCCTCCCCTTCAACCTGACCACCGCCGCGAGCGTCGCGGCCACCGTGGCGTCCGCTCCCGCCGAGGCCAAGACCCGTTTCCTGGTGGCCGAGGACACCACGACCGGCGAGATCGTGGGCGCGTTGCAGGCCTTCCTGCACCACACGAGCGCCGAGCCCGGCCACGCCGCCTGCGGCCCCGTCGTCCTCCCGGACCGCCGTGGACAGGGAATCGGTTCCGCACTGGTGCGGGCGGGCGAGGAGCATCTGGCCCTGCACGGGGCGACGATCCTGCACGCCTGGGCACTGGACGCCCGGTCCGCCGGCTACGCGGAGAAGCTCGGATGCACCCCCGCGCACTCCATGCACTATCAGCGCCTCGCCCTCGCGGACCGCGTCCTGCCGGAACCGCCGCCGCTGCCCGACGGGTTGACGCTGGTCGCCGCCGCCCGGCTCGGGGACGATCCGCGTGCGCTGTACGACGCGGACGCGGAGGCCGCGGCGGACGAGCCGAACTCCGTGCCCGTGGTCATCGAGTCGTACGAGGAGTGGCTGGTGAGCGTCTGGAACAGGCCTCTGCTGGACCGCGAACTCACCACCCTGGCCGTGACCGACGACGGTACGGTCGCCTCTTTCAGCCTCGCCCACACGGACGGCGAGACCCGCTACCTCTCGGGCATGACCGGCACCCGCCGGGACTTCCGGGGGCTGGGCCTGGCGAAGGCCGCCAAGCACGACTCGCTGGTCCGGGCCCGCGCGGCGGGCTACCGCGAGGCGTTCACCAGCAACGACGACGTCAACGGGCCGATGCGGGCCATCAACAAGTGGTTCGGCTACGAACACGGCAACACGGAGATCGAATATGTCCGCACCCTCGGCTGACACACACGGAACGGACGTGTCGGCCGTGTCGGCCGGGCCCGTGGAGATCGCCCTCACCAAGGCCGGCCGCCTCAAGATCCGCTACCCGGCGACCCTGCTCTCCGACGACGGCACGCACCTCACCGTGCGCGCGGACTGGGCGCGGGAGACGGTGAAGGACTTCGGGTTCGTGCAGTTCGCGCCGGGGGACGTCTTCGTCGAGCACTACTGGCGGGACCGGTGGTACGCGGTGAAGGAGGTCCGCTCCGGCGACGGCACCCTCAAGGGCTGGTACTGCGACGTGGCCCGCCCCGCCGTCGTGCACGCGGACGGCCCGGTGACCAGCGTGGAGGTCGAGGACCTGGACCTCGACCTGTGGCGGTCGGCGGACGGGACGAGCGTACTGCGCCTGGACGAGGACGAGTTCGCCGAGAGCGGTCTCGCGGACCGCGACCCCGAGGCGGCGGCCGAGGCCGTCCGTACGCTGGACGCGCTCGAACTCGCGGCCCGTACAGGAGAGTTCACCGACCTCCTGGTCAGCCGCTAGCACCCACGTCGTTGCGGGGTGCTCCGTCGCCGACCGGCGGCAGGTCGCCCCGCTCGACGGGCGGGCCGCCCTGCTCGACGGGCGAACCGCCCCGCTCCTGCCCCTCCGCCTCCGGCAGCACCTCGTCCATCTCCTCGGGGCTCGCGTGGTGGGCCTTCTCCGCGGCGGCCTTGACCGTGGCCCGGTCCGCACCTCCGGAGCCGGTGAGCCGCACCACGTGCCCGTCCTCGGCACGCAGGTACGCGCTCTCACCCTGGGCGGAGCTGTACCAGTGGTCGCCGTCCTTGGTGCAGCCTGCGCAGCCGTCGGCGGGCAGTGTGCCGCGGTCCACGGAGAGCTGGATCTGCCCGCCGCCGCCCGACGAGACGTACGTACCGGAGAAGCCGTCGTGCCCGATGACGTTCACCGACTGCGCGGCCAGCGTGAAGCCGGGTATCTCCGTCACATAGACGTGCTCCAGCGCGGACTCCCCGGCCCGCTTCTTCAGCTCGCCCCGGTCGATGCCCCGGGACGCCCCGAACGTCTCCGTCCCGCACCCGGCCAGCACCAGCGGAAGCAGCAGCACTGCGGACGTCCTCCGCGCTCCATGTCTCATGACCCCCATCAAAGCGCACACCCGTTCCCCACCCGGACGCCTTCCACCACGATCTCGACCTCGTATCCGTTTCGATCCTCCAGGTATGCCGCGCAGTGATCTCTCCCGGGACGACCTGTCCGCAGCCCTCCCGCGTACGGATGACGGTCGGCAAAGGGCAGGACCCAGCCGTGCTCAGGGGCCGACCGTCCCGGATTCCCGGAGCCAGACCTTGCGGTCGCGTGCCGCTTCCTCGTAGGCGATCGGGTCGCCGTCCTCGTGCCAGTGGAGGACGAACCGCTCCCCCGCCCGGTACGCCTCCAGGCCCGCCCTGCAGTACGCCACCATGTCGTCGGGCAGCGCGGACAGGGGGTGCCAGGACAGGCCGGAGCACTTGTCGGGCTCGCGGTTGGCGGGCGGGTCGGCCGGGTCGTACCACGCTTCGAAGAACCAGCCCGTGCGCGGCCGGCCGCCGGGGCCCCGGTGCTGCATGACCAGGGCCACGGACACGTCTTCCGGGGAGAGGGTGATGCCGATTTCCTCCGCGGCCTCGCGGATCATCGCCCGGCGCACGTCCTCGCCGTCCTCGACGTGCCCGGACGGGCCGTTCAACAGGCCGTCGGCGTACCCCGTGCCGGCACGGCGTGCGAGCAGCACGTCCGCGCCCCGGCGGAGGATCAGGTGGACGTCGACCACCTCGGTGTGCCGGGACGCGGGCGCGGAATGCCGGTTTTCGAGCTTCATGCCCCGATGGTGGCATCCGCCACTGACAACGGCTGTCCTGCGCCGGACGACGGCCGTCGGCGCGCGAGGAGTTCGGGAGCGAGCGTCAGCAGTCCGAGGGCCGCCAGCACCGCCCCCAGCCACAGCGGCGAGCGCAGCCCCCAGGCGCCGATCGCCAGGCCGCCGACGGAGGAGCCGATCATGACGCCGAGCGTGATGAAGGACGAGTGGACGGTGTTCACGAACGGGCGGGCGTTCGCGGTGCGCTGCACGCGGGTGATCATCGCCGGGTTCATGGTGACCCCGACAAGACCGATGCCCAGCATGAACACCACGGCGGGGAGCGGCAGTTCGGCGAAGAGGGCGAATCCGGTGAGGAAGGCGAGGTTCAGGGCGAGGCCGGTGACCAGGACCGGCAGGGCGTACCGGTCGGCGAGGCGCCCGACGATGTTGTTGCCGACGACGGTGGCGGCTCCGTACGCGACGAGCAGCAGCGGGACCGTGCCGGTGGAGAAGCCGGTGACCTCGGTGAGGATCGGGTTGAAGTAGCTGAAGGCGGAGAAGGTCGCGCCGATGATGAGGGTGCTGGTGGAGAGCACCAGCCAGAAGCGGCGGTCGCGGAAGACTCGCAGTTCCTGGCGGATGTCACCGCCGCCCTCGGCCCGCCCGAGCTTCGGCACGCCGACGGCGGTGGCCCCTGCGGCCAGCAAGGTCAGGCCGGTGATGGTCCAGAACGCCGCCCGCCAGCCCAGGCGTTCGCCGACCAGCGTGGACAGCGGGAGCCCGAGCAGGGTGCCGAGCATCAGCCCGTTGAGGGCCATGGCGGTGGCCCGGGCCCGCAGTTCGGGCCTGACGAGTTGCGCGCACAGCGAGAGCGAGACGCCGAAGAAGGCGGCGGAGGCGGTTCCGGTGACGAGGCGCGCGACGAACATGACGGCGTAGTCGACGGCGGTGGCGGCGACGACGTTGCCCACGAGGAAGACGGCGAAGAGCACCATCAGCGCCTTCTTCTGCGGGAGTTTGACGACCGTCATGGTCAGGACGGGCCCGCCGGCCGCCATCGCCGCGGCGAACGCGGTGATGAGGTAGCCGATCTGCGGAATGGTGACGTCCAGGCCTTCCGCCATCTGCGGCATCAGCCCGGCGACGACGAACTCACTGGTCACCATGGCGAAGATGCCCATGGCGAGGACGTAGATGGCAAGTGGCACGGCAGATTGCCCCTTCTTGGTTTTGGATAGATCAGTACAGAATGAAGGCAGAAGAAAGTGCCGCACACAGCGCGGCACACATGGCGCAATCGGAGCGGGCGTCAGCGCGTCAGGGCATCCAGTGCGGTCTCCGCGACCGCCTCCAGCGTCGCCCGGTCCGCGCCCCCCTGGGCGGAGATCCGCATGCCGCCGATGACGGCGTTGATGAAGCGGGCGAGCGAGTCCGCGCCCCGGTCGGAGGTGAGGGAGCCGTCCCGCCGCCCCGCCTCCACGGTGGCGCGCAGTACGGCAAGCCGGCGGGCGAGGTCGCGTTCCAGCAGCGCCGCCACCTCCGGCTCGTCGTAACGGGCCAGCTCCACCGTGGCGTTGACCGAGAGACAGCCGATGCTGCGCCCACCGGCCCTGACCTCGAACTCTCCGTCGATGATCAGCACGAAGAGGGCGCGGATCCGGTCCGCCCCCGTCCGCGAGGCGTCCTCCAGCAGGACCGTCTGCCGGTCGGTCATCATGTCGACATACCGCCCGAGGGCCCGCCGGAAGAGGTCGCGCTTGCTCGCGAAGGTGTTGTAGATGCTGCTCCGCCCCAGACCGGTGGCCTCGCACAGGTCCTGGGTCGAGGTCGCCTCGTACCCCTTGGCCCAGAAGGCGTGCATCGCCGCCTCCAGGGCCTGCCCCTCGTCGAACGTTCGCGGTCGCGCCATGGGCAAGACCGTAGCACAGGTTATGGACCGACCTGTTCAATACTCTTGCGGTAGTGGAAGCGGTCGTAGATCCCCTCGTCGAGGCGTCGTTCGACCAGCTCGTAGCCGTAGCGCGGGTAGATCTTCTGGTTCTCCCACATCATGGCGTTCGTATAGAGCCTGATCTCGGGGAGTCCCAGCTCCCTTGCGTACGCGTCCACATGCGTCAGCAGCTCGCGCCCGACGCCCTTGCCCGCCATGTCCGGGTGGACCGCGATCGAGTCGAGGAAGAGGTGGTCCGGCTCGGGGACGAGCACCAGCACGCCGTGCACCGGCTCCCCGACGACGAACACCCGCCCCGCCGCGACGTTCTCCCCGTGGTCGGCCAGCATCGGGACGGGCGCGCGGCCTATCCGTTCGATGTAGTGCCGGTACGCCGCGTCGGTCACGGCTTTCACGGCGGGGACGTCGTCCGCGGTGGCGGGACGGATGGTGTTCGTGGCGTTCATGCCGGTACGTTACGACGCCGCTCCGCGCCGCAGGAAGGGCAGCTTCTTCAGCAGCGGACGCAGCAGCGGCCAGGCCAGGAGCAGCACGATGATCGCGTACACGGCGATCGAGAAGGGCGTGTTGACCAGGCCGCTCACGCTGCCGTCGCTGATCTGGAGGGCGCGGCGCAGCTGCTGTTCGGCGGCCGGGCCGAGGATCACGCCGATCACCGCGGGCAGGACGGGAAGCCCGTACCGCCGCATTCCGAAGCCGAGCAGGCCGATGATCAGCAGCACCACCAGGTCCAGTGCCTCGCCGCCGACCGCGTACGCGCCGACGGAGGCGAAGAAGAGGATGCCCGCGTAGAGGTACGGGCGCGGGATGCGCAGCAGCTTGGACCAGAGCGGGGCGAGGGGGAGGTTGAGCGCCAGGAGCAGCACCATGCCGACGAAGAGGGACGCGATGAGGCCCCAGACCAGCTCGGGTTCGCGCTCGAAGAGGAGCGGGCCCGGCTGGATTCCGTACTGCTGGAAGGCGGCCAGCATGACGGCGGCGACGGCGGTGGTGGGCAGGCCGTGGGTGAGCATCGAGACGAGGGTTCCGGCGGCCGACGCGGCGGCCGCGGACTCGGGACCCGCGACGCCCTCGATGGCGCCCTTGCCGAACTCCTCCTTGTGCTTCGAGAGCCGCTTCTCCGTGACGTACGAGAGGAAGGTGGGGATCTCCGCGCCGCCGGCCGGGATCGCGCCGAACGGGAAGCCGATGAGCGGGCCGCGCAGCCAGGACTTCCAGGTGCGCCTGACGTCCGCCCTGCCGAGCCAGGGGCGGCCGACGGGAATCGCTTCCGCGCCGCCGCGCCGCAGGTGGGCGGCGACCCAGAGCGCCTCGCCGATCGCGAAGAGGCCGACCGCGACGATGACGACGTCCACGCCGTCGGCGAGTTCGAGCGAGCCGAAGGTGAGGCGGGACTGGCCGGTCATCTGGTCCAGGCCGACGAGGCCGATGGTGAGACCGATGAGGAGCGAGGCGAGGCCTCGGATGCGGGAGGAGCCGAGGACGGACGTCACGGCGATGAAGGCCAGCACCATGATGGCGAAGTAGTCGGGGGCGCCGATGTCGACGGCGAGCGCGGCGACCGCCGGGGCGAGGACGACCAGCAGGATCGTGCCGATCATGCCGCCCGCGAAGTGGCCGATGGCCGCGGCGGCGAGTGCCTGCGCACCGCGTCCCGCCTTGGCCATCGGGTGGCCTTCCATCGCGGCGACCACGGCGGCGCTCTCGCCCGGGGTGTTGAGCAGGATCGAGGTCGTCGAGCCGCCGAACATCGCCCCGTAGTAGATGCCCGCGAACATGATGAACGCGCCGGTCGGCTCCAGCCCGTACGTCACGGGCAGCAGCAGCGCGACGGCCATGGCGGGGCCGATGCCGGGGAGGACGCCGATGGCGGTGCCCAGGAGGACGCCGACGGCGGCCCAGAGGAGGTTGATCGGGGTGAGGGCGGTTGCGAAACCGTCCATCAGGGAGTTGAGGGAGTCCATGATTTTTTACAGCACTCCCATCAGGGGGCCGCCCGGGAGCGGGACGCCCAGCAGGTTGTTGAAGACGAAGTAGGTGAAGAGGGAGAGGCCCGCGGCGATCAGCGGGTCGCGGCCGTAGTGGCGGCTGCCGAGTGCGTAGGCGGAGCCCCAGAAGAGCAGGGCGCCGGAGACCGGGAAGCCGATCGGGCCGATCAGGACGGCGTTGCCGAGGAAGACTCCGGCGAGGAGGAGGACCGTACGCCAGTCGCCGGGCTCGGACAGGTCGACGTCCTCGCCGCCCTCGGCCTCGCCCCGGCCGCCGCGCAGGACGTCCACGGCGAGGAGTACGGCGACGAGCAGCAGGGCGCCGCCGACGACGATCGGCACGGTGGTCGGGCCGACCGGGCCGCGCTGGGCGATCTCGACGTGCATGGTGAGCGCGTCGGTGAGGACGAGGACGCCGATCACCAGCAGAAGGGCGCTGACGCCGAGCTCGGAGTGTTCACGCAGCCAGGCGGCGCGGCCGACGGGTCCGGGCCGCTGCGAGGCATCGGGCGAACTGGGTGACTTCTCAAGGGAGTTCACAGGCCGAGCTCCTTCAGGACCGAGTCCACGCGCTTGTTCTCCTGGTCGAGGAAGGCGCCGAACTTCTCTCCCGTGAGGAACGCGTCGTCCCAGCCGTTCTTCTTCATCGAGTCCTTCCACTCCTTCGAGGCGTGCAGCTTCTCGAAGAGCTGGACGAGCTTGGTGCGTTCGGCGTCGGTGAGTCCCGGCGGGGCGACGACGCCGCGCCAGTTGGTGAACTCGGTGTCGAGGCCGGACTCGCGCAGCGTCGGCGCGTCCAGCCCTGGGACCCGCTGCGGTCCGGTGACCGCGAGCAGCCGCAGCTCACCGGCCTTGATCTGGTCCAGGTACTCGCCGACTCCGGAGACGCCGAAGGCGACCTTGTTGCCGAGGATGGAGGCGAGGAGCTCGCCGCCGCCGTCGAACGGAACGTAATTGACGTCCTTCGGCCTGATCCCCGCCGCGCGCGCCATCAGCATCGGCGCGAGGTGGTCGGGGCCGCCCGGCGCCGATCCGCCGCCGACCGGGACCTTCGCCGGATCGGCCTTCCAGGCCGCGACGAGGTCCTTGATGCTCTTGTACGGGGAGTCCTTGCCGACCACCACGATGTCCTGCTCCTCGGTGAGCCGGGCGATCGGAGTGGTGTCGGCGAGGGTCTTCGGCGCCTTGTTGGTGTGGACGGCGCCCACGACGCCGAGGCCCATCGACATGGCGACCTTGCCGTTGCCGTGGTCGGCCGCGAGCCGGGAGAGGCCGACGGTGCCGCCCGCGCCAGGGAGGTTGAACACCTCGATGCCGCTGGTGAGTTCGGCCTCTTCGGCGTTCTTGGCGGCGGTGCGCGCGGTGATGTCGTATCCGCCGCCGGGGGTGTTGGGGACCATGAAGCGCAGGCCGGGGATCTGGGTGCCGGTCTCGGAGCCACTGCCCGTGGTGAGCAGCGGCGGCCCCACGAACACCAGGAGTGCCGCCCCGGCCAGGGCGAGGGGGGTGCGCAATCGCACGGGCGCCGCCTTTCGGTCGTCGTATTTCAGTTGTCGTGTTTCAGCTGTCGTGTTTCGAAGGGGGGAGGTGGGGACATGTTGCCGGTGCGTTAAGGAGCTGTCGCCGTTCCGGAACCAACGGACGTTGTGGTCCTTGTGGTCGCGCCCTAGCGTGGGCGGGTGACGAATGTGCTGGTCGTGGACGACGACTTCATGGTGGCGAAGGTCCACAGCCGCTGCGTGTCCTCGATGGACGGATTTACGGTGGTCGGGGTCGCCCACAGCGGCGCCGACGCCCTGCGCGCCGCCGAGCGGCTGCACCCGGACCTCGTGCTCCTCGACGTCTATCTGCCCGACATGGACGGGCTCGACGTACTGCGCGGGCTGCGGGCCGCCGAGGCGCGGGACGCGGGTCGGCCGACGGCGGACGCCCTGTTCATCACGGCGGCGCGGGACGCCGGGATCGTACGGGCGGCGCTGCGCGCCGGGGCCCTGCACTATCTGATCAAGCCGTTCCACCAGGCGGCGCTGCGCGAGCAGTTGCAGCACGTGGCGTCGTTGCAGAACCGGTTCGACGCGCTGTCCGTGCACGGACAGGCCCGGCAGGAGGACGTGGACCAGCTGTTCGGGACGCGCCCGCCGGGCTCGCGGGAACTGCCCAAGGGGCTGGCCGCACACACCGCGGAGCTGGTGGAGCGGACGCTGCGGGCACACCCGGCGGGGCTGTCGGCGACGGAGTGCGCGGAGGGCGGGGCGCTGTCACGGGTGAGCGCGCGCCGGTACCTGGAGTACTTCACGACGACCGGGCGGGCCGAGGTGACACTGCGGTACGGGGGCACGGGACGGCCGGAGCGGCGGTACAGGTGGGTGGCGTGAGCTCGGTGGCGTGAGCCGGGTGGACGCGAGGCGGGCGGCGCGAGGCGGGCGGGCGCCGGTGAGGCGTGGCCCGGGCGGACGCCGGTGGGGCAGCCCACCGGTGCCCGGTGGTGGCCCGCCGGAGGAGGGCCGTTCCAAGTGCCTTCCGGGTGCCTTCCGGGTGCCTTCCCGACACATTCCAGGCCCCTTCTTAACCGTCACTGAGCGCGCCCTTAAGCAAGCCATAAAGAACGCCATCACCCGCCCCCAGCAGGGCATTTCACGGTTTCCGGGGTCTAGCGTGCTGTTGCGCCGGGGGAGTTCTCCCCCTCTCCCCCGGCCATGAAGACCGTCCCCTGCCAAGGAGTTCCCCACCATGACCGCTGCTCGTCGCAAAGCCGCCGCCGTCGCCGCCCTCGGCCTCGCGCCGCTCGCGCTGACCGGGCTGGCCGCCTCCCCGGCCGCCGCCCACGGCTCCATGACGGACCCGGTCAGCCGGGTGTCGGCCTGCTACGCGGAGGGCCCGGAGAGCCCCGACTCGGCGGCCTGCAAGGCGGCCGTCGCCGCCAGTGGCGTCCAGGCGTTCTACGACTGGAACGCGGTGAACATCGCCAACGCCGCGGGCAACCACAAGGCGCTCATCCCCGACGGCAAGCTGTGCAGCGCGGGCAACGACAAGTACAAGGGCCTGGACCTGCCGCGCGCCGACTGGCCGTCCTCGAAGCTCACCGCGGGCAAGCACACCTTCCGCTACAAGGGCACCGCCCCGCACAAGGGCTCCTTCGAGCTGTACGTCACCAAGGACGGCTACGACCCGGCGAAGCCGCTGAAGTGGTCCGACCTGGAGGCCAAGCCCTTCGCCTCGGTCACCGACCCGAAGATGGAGGCCGGCGACTACGTCTTCGACGGCACCCTGCCGAAGAAGTCCGGCCGTCACCTCGTCTACAGCGTGTGGCAGCGCTCGGACAGCCCGGAGGCGTTCTACACCTGCTCCGACGTGGTGTTCGGAAAGGACACAGCCGGTACGGGCGCAGGCGCAGGCGCGGGCACCGCTCCGGCCCCGGCCGCCTCCGCCCCGACCGACAAGGACATCGCGGCGGGCGCCGGCCGGTCGACGGTCGAGCACAAGGGCCACGGCGACAGCGACCACAAGACGGGTGCGGGCGCCCGGTCCGCCGCCCCGCAGGCGAAGGCTCCGGCCGCCGCCCCGGCCGCTCCGGACGCCAACGCGCCTGCGGCACAGGGCGGTTCGCCCGCACCGGTGAAGGCCGACGAGAACCTCGCCGAGACCGGCGGCGACAGCACCACCCCGTACATCGCCGTCGGTGGTGCGGCGGTGCTGGCGCTGGGTGCGGCGGTGATGTTCGGGTCGGTCCGCCGCAGGGCTGCCTCCGGCGGGCGGCACGGGCGGTAAGCCTTCTGCGG
>NZ_JBSGZD010000015.1:0-63531 GCF_053610825.1 Streptomyces sp. NPDC054863
CCGTACAACTGGCCGAGGAGGTCGCCACGCCTGCCACAAGCCGCGACGAGGATGTCCAGAAGGCGGTCCGAGTAGAGGCCCTCGGCGTAGGCCGCGCGCACCCACGAGGAGGCGCGCGGTTCCCAGCCAAGTGTGGGACGTTGCCGCAAAACCGCGGCCCAGCAGCGGACCAGGTGCTCACACACCTGGTGCTCGCCGAGGAGCGGGCGGGGCCGGTCGCTCTGGTCGAGAAGCGGGCCGGGCGCGGACAGGTCGAGGAAGATCTCAGGGTCGGCAGGAGGGGCGGTACTGGCCGACTGGGCGATGCGGTAGAGCATTCGGCGCAGCAGCCGGTGGTCCTCCGCGACCAACTCCAGCAGCGCCTCCCTGGCTTGTCCTGGGCGGCCTTCGCGGCGAGCCAGGTGGTGCAGACGCACGAGGGCTGCGTCAGGGTGGCGGACAGCGATCTCCACGGCGCAGATCTCGACGAGGACCTCACGAAATGCCGGCGAGAGCCCGGTACGCATCGACCAGTCGCGGACCTTGTTCAGGAAGAGCGTCCCGTGCAGTTCGTCCCGGAGTCCTTGCCGGAGGGCGTGCGCGGCGGCCTTGAGACTGCTGCGACCCCGCTGTGTGCGTGCCGGGCCGACCCAGTGCTCGACGATGTCGACCAGGTCCTCCGGGCGGTCGGCGGCCAGACTGTGCTCCGCGAACCTGCGTGCCAGGTCCTTCCGTTCGCCGTCCGACAGCTCGGGCAGACTTACCGCCTTCTCGGTCCACTGCTTCAGAGGCTCGCGCATCCCTGGAAAGTTCCTTCGCAGGTGACTGCGGGCGAGTGCGTCGGAGCCGGGGGCAGTAAAGCTGACCCTCCCGTCGGCCCCGATCTCCGCGTGCACCTGCCGCAACCGTTCAGAGAAGGGCTTGCGGTCCAGTAATGCCCGGACCTCCGTCTCCGGATGCGTCGCATCCAGCAGCAGCACGGCACCACGGTGTACGGCATCCACACGTGCGTTGTGAAGCATGGCTGTGGCAAGCAGCAGGGCCCGATGGCCGCCCTTTCGCACGTCGTCGAAGTGACCGGCCGCGTCCTTGGGCGGCACAACCGCCTCCAGAGCCCGTTGCCAGCCGTCGTCCGCGGTCACTCCCCGGGCCAGGTGCCCAGAGAACTCCTGGGCCAGCCGGGCGACCTGGCTCAGCGGTGGGGCGCCGCTGAGATAGTCGGTCACCTCCCGGGGCGGGCAGTCGGTGTGTTTCACCCCGCGACCGTCCGCGTGCAGGTACTTCCGTACGAGAGCCATCTCCATGCCTGGCAGTCGTGAGAGCCTGCACCGCATCTCACCGAGCACAGGGCTGAGGGAATCGGCCGCGAGCTGGGGCAGCACCACTACGAGTGCCGCTTTCCGGAGCTGAACCGCATTCCGGAAGGCGGACAATTCGGCGCGGATTCGGTCCCAGCGGTTTTGGTCCGCCTCTGAGAGGTCCAGCCACAGCCGATCGCCCTCGTCGACCGTGGACGGGTCCAGGAACAGACGGTCGGGACTCTCGGCCTCGTCCAGGGTTACTTCGTGCAGTGCCTTGGTGTGGGGTACGAGTCTGCTCAGCAGCATCCTCGCAGCGGCGGAGCGGCCGTCACCGGGACGGCCGTCGACGAGGACGGTACGCCACTTGTCCAGCTGGTCGCAGCCATCGCCGAACCCTTGTGGCTCTTCGAAGCGTCTGTCGAGCCAGTCGAGTTCGTCCTCGGCTTCCGCCCGTGGGGACTTGGCACGCGGTGGGCCTAGGAGAGGGTCGCTCCCAGGAGGCAGCAGGTAGTTGTTGATGTTTCCGGTACCGGTGTGTGCCTGCTGGGCGTGCCCCAGGTTGCTGTTGGTGCTTTCTGTCATCGGCTGTCACCCTTGCGCCGCTTCTTCGTGCCGAACGACTGCTGGATCCCGCCCTGGTTGTCGCCGGCGATGTACAGGGCACCGTCACCCGTGAAGTGAGGTATGTGCATGTCACCGGAGCCGGAGTGAACGGGGCCGTTGGCGCGGGCAATGTGGGTCGTCGCGGTGGGCCCGAGATGCACACCGCCCGTGACGTCCCGGGTTTGGACGGCAGTACCGCTGTTGTCGCCCATCGAGTGATGTACGGATCCCGGTTCGGGAGCCCTACTGGTGTCAGGGTGCAATTCCCTCTCTGCTTTCGCGAGTTGTGGTACGCGGCTGGCAAGGAAGTCGCCTATGTCCCGCAGTCCGCTCTCGGCGTTCTGGTTGTCGTACCGCAACGACTGTCGGGCAGCCAGCTTCTTCAGCACATCGGGGAGCGTCTCCGGCCGCAACCGTTCCGTACGTCGTCCCACCAGGATCGGCACCACGTCGACAGCGCTGTCGAACGCCTCCAGGATTTCGCTACGCACCCAGTCCTGCGCGTCGTGCAGCCTCGCTGAGGACTCCCAGTCCGGGCCTGCCAGAACGAGTAGCACGGAGCTGCGCCGCACCGACCTCAGTAGCTCCTCGTCGAAAGGGGTGCCCGGCACGATGGACTTGCTGGCGCGGAAGATCCGGTCTGTTCCGAACCGTCGGCTGAGCTCGCGCTCCAGTGTGGTGGCGAACTCGTCGCCGTCGCCGGTGCGGTAGTTGATGAAGACGTCGGCCATGAGCGGGTGCCTTTCGTCGGGCGGGTGGGGAGTCAGGACGGCGGCAGTGTTTACGGGCGTACGGCCGGGGCCAGTGCGAGGGCGAGTTGCGGGGCGAGCTCGCGAACGGCCGGGTGTGACGGGTGGCGGCCCAGGGCGCGGCCGAGCCGACGGAGGTCGAGGGCGACCGTTGCCGAGTCCACCGCGCGGACCGTCTTCAGGAGGTCCGTCGTCAGCACGCAGGCCTGGTCGAGGTCGCCCGCGAGTGCATGGGCGAGGGCCTGTCGGGTGCCGTAACGGGCCCGGGTGCGGCGGGCGCCCGCCGGGACCCCGGCCAGCTCCCGGCCCAGGGCCTCGGCGGCCCGCTGCGGGCGGCCCAGGTCGAGCAGGGACCAGCCGGTGATCATCGACACCGGGTCGGTGAGGTGCGTCGTCCCCAGTACGGGTGCGGAGGTGTCGCTCGTACCGCTGCGGGACAGCAGCTCCCTGGCCCGGTCCAGGGTCCGCATGCAGGCGCCGTAGTCTCCCGCCAGCGCATGGCCCTGGGCCTCGCGCTGGGCGGCGAGGCCACGGACTCTGGCGGGGGCGCGGCCCGAGTGGGCCTGCCGGGCGAGGGCCACGGTGCCCGCCGCGTCGCCGCGGTAGTACGCGACGAGCCCGCGCCGCACCAGCGCGTAGGACGCGAGGTCGAAGTCCCCGGCCGCCTCGGCCAGCTCCACCGCGTGGTCCGTCCAGCGCAGGGCCGCCGTCCGGTCGCCGGACTCCTGTGCCATCCAGCCCGCGAACTCGGCGAACCGGGCGCACAGGGCGAGCAGATCGCGTGCGGAGCGCGGACCGCACGTGGCGGCCAGGCGGCGCAGCGCATGCGTCTGTTCCGTGAGCGGGGGGAGCACGGCGGCGGGCGGGGCGTTCTGGCCCAGGCGGCGGTACTGGGTGAGCAGGGCGAGGTGGATGTCGAGGAGGGAGTCGTCGGCCGGGGGAAGGGGCGGTGCAGCGCTGCTCGTGGAGGCAGCCGCAGAGGTGCCCGCGAGGGCGGTCATCGTGCCCGCGAGCACGGAGGCGGCACCCGCCGTGACGACCTGGCGGCGGGCCGGGCCGTACGGGGCCGTGCCGTGTGGCCCCGGCAGCAGGGAGAGCAGGGCGCCGTCCGCGCCCAGTTCCGCGTCGCAGAGCCGGCCCAGCTCGTCGGTGGGCCGTTTGTGCCCGGTCTCGACCTTGCTGATCTGGCCCTTGCTGTAGTGCACCCGGGCAGCCAGCTCGGCCACGGTCAGGCCCGCAGCCAGACGGGCACGACGCAGCTCGCTGCCGAACGTGGACGGCTGTTCCGGCACTTTCAACCCCCTGGTGCGGTACGCGACCGGGCACCCGGCCGCGTCCGTCGTCGCGAGTCAGGTTCGGCCCGGCGGGACGGCGCGGACAAGACGGCCGGAGAAGTTTCCCGTTTCCGGAACTGGAGGCAACCCCATCCGCTTCGGGCTGTCGAGACGGCGATATCGGACAGCCCGGGGTGCCTCGGGCAGGTCGGTTGTCAGTGCTGTCTGGTAGGAATTTGGCTGTGAGCAGCGACGACGACCAGCAGCAGGGCACGCAGGGCGATCCGCAGGACGGACCGCCGGAGCAGCTTGCGCTGATGCGGGAGTTCCTGCGGCACGAGAAGCAGGTGCCGAAGGCGAAGCCGCGGACGTGGCGGGGGGCGCCGTTGGCCGAGGTACTGCCCGTGGCGCGGGTCATGGTCAACAAGGGGGTGCTGCATCTTGACCGGTACTTCGACTACGCGGTGACCGAGGAGCTGGACGCGGACGCCCAGCCGGGCGTGCGGGTGCGGGTGCGGTTCGGGGCGGGGGCGCACCGGGTGCGGGACGGGAGAAGGGAGGGGGGCGGGCTGATCGACGGGTTCATCGTGGAGCGGGTCGCGGAGTCGGACTACAACGGGCCGCTGGCCGCGTTGGCGCAGGTGGTGTCGCCCGAGCCGGTGCTCAGCGCGGAGCTGCTGGGACTGGCGAGGGCCGTGGCGGACCGGTACGCGGGGAGTCTGGCCGACGTCCTGCAGCTGGCGATTCCGCCGCGGAACGCACGGGCCGAGAAGAAGGAGTTTCCGACTGCGCTGCCCGCTCCCGCCCCGCCCGAGGTGGGGAGTTGGGGGCGGTACGAACAGGGGGCGGCCTTTCTGGAGTCGCTGGCCGGGGGTGGTGCGCCGCGGGCGGTGTGGACCGCGCTGCCGGGTCCGTTGTGGGCGGAGGAGATCGCGCGGGCGGTGGCCGCGACCCTGGCTTCGGGACGGGGGGCCGTGGTCGTCGTGCCCGACGGGCGCAGCGTCGAGCGGGTGAACGTGGCGTTGGGCGAGGTGCTGGGGGAGGGACGGCACGCCGTGCTGACCGCCGACGCCGGGCCCGAGAAGCGGTACCGGGAGTGGCTGGCCGTGCGGCGGGGGGCCGTGCGGGCCGTGGTGGGGACCAGGTCCGCGATGTTCGCGCCGGTCAGGGATCTCGGGCTGGTGGTGGTGTGGGACGACGGGGACGGGAATCTGAGCGAGCAGCACGCGCCACTGCCGCACGCGCGTGAGGTGCTGGAGCTGCGGGCCACCCAGGACAAGTGCGCGTTCCTGCTGGGGAGTACGAGCTGCACGGTCGAGGCCGCGCAGTTGGTGGAGAGCGGGTGGGCCAGGCCGTTGGCCGCGGGGCGTGAGCAGGTGCGGCTGGCTGCTCCGCTCGTACGGACCGTGGGGGACCAGGAGCTGGCGCGGGACGAGGCGGCGCGGGCCGCGCGGCTGCCGAGTCTGGCGTGGCAGACGGTGCGTGAGGGGCTGAAGAGCGGCCCTGTGCTGGTCCAGGTGCCGCGCCGGGGGTACGTACCGCGGCTGGCGTGCGAGCGGTGCCGGACGCCGGCTCGGTGCAAGAACTGTGCGGGGCCGCTGGAGGCGCCCGACGCCCGGGAGTTGCACTGCGGGTGGTGCGGGCGCGAAGAGGCGGGCTGGCGGTGTGCGGAGTGCGGGTTCAACCGGCTGCGGGCGCAGATCGTGGGGGCGCGGCGGACCGCGGAGGAGTTGGGGCGGGCGTTTCCTGCGGTGCCGGTGCGGACTTCGGGGCGGGATCACGTGCTGGACGTGGTGCCGGGGGTGCCGGCGCTGGTGGTGAGTACGCCGGGTGCCGAGCCGGTGGCCGAGGGCGGGTATGCGGCGGCGCTGCTGCTGGACGGGTGGGCCATGCTCGGGCGGCCCGACCTGCGGGCCGGGGAGGACGCGCTGCGGCGGTGGATCGCGGCGGCCTCCCTGGTGCGGGGGCAGGCGGAGGGCGGCACGGTCGTCATCGTCGCCGAGCCGACGCTGCGTCCCGTACAGGCGCTGGTGCGGTGGGACCCGGTCGGCAGCGCGCAGCGGGAGCTGGCCGAGCGTGCCGAGCTGGGGTTTCCGCCGGTGTCGCGGATGGCGGCGGTGAGCGGGCGCGGCGAGGACGTGGCGGAGTTCCTGCGGGTGGCGGAACTGCCGTTGGAGGCCCAGGTGTTGGGGCCGATTCCGCTGCCGGTGGCTGACCCGGGGCGGCCCCGGCGTCCGCAGGACCCGCCGGTGGGGGAGCAGTGGGAGCGGGCGCTGGTACGGGTGCCACCGGGGCGGGGGGCGGCATTGGCGGCCGCCTTGAAGACGGCACAGGCGGCGAGGATGGCGCGGGGCGGGAGCGGAGGGGTGGGGGACGGGGTGCGGATCCGGGTGGATCCGCCGGACATCGGGTGAGGGAGCATCGGACGGCTAGCGGGGGAGAGGAGGTTCGTCGGCCGGTGCCGGTGCCGGTGCCGAGGTAGAGGTCGAGGTCGGTGCCGGGGTCGAGGCGGCCGGTGGGCGGTTCACCGTGCGGCTGGCGAACTTCGAAGGGCCCTTCGACCTCCTTCTCCAGCTGATCGCCAAGCACAAACTGGACGTCACGGAGGTCGCGCTCTCCCGGGTCACCGACGACTTCATGGCGCACATCCGGGCCATGGGCGCCGACTGGGACCTCGACCAGACGACGGAGTTCCTGGTCGTCGCCGCCACCCTGCTCGACCTCAAGGCCGCCCGGCTGCTGCCCGCCGCCGAGGTCGAGGACGAGGCCGATCTGGCGCTGCTCGAAGCGCGTGACCTGTTGTTCGCGCGGCTGCTGCAGTACCGGGCGTACAAGAAGGTCGCGCACATCTTCGAGGAGCGCTGGGAGGCCGAGGGGCGGCGCTACCCGCGCACCGTGGGTCTTGAGGCGCAGCTGGCCGAGCTGCTGCCCGAGGTCGTCATCAGCATCGGCGCGGAGGGCTTCGCGAAGCTGGCCGTGAAGGCCATGCAGCCGAAGCCCAGGCCCGAGGTGTACGTCGACCACATCCACGCACCCCTGGTGTCCGTCCAGGAGCAGGCCCGGGTCGTGGTGCAGCTGCTGCGGGAGCGCGGGACGGCGAGCTTCCGGGAGCTGGTCGGCGACGCACCGGACACCCTGACCGTCGTCGCCCGCTTCCTCGCGCTCCTGGAGCTCTACCGGGAGAAGGCCGTCGAGCTGGACCAGGAGCACGCGCTGGAGGAGCTGACGGTGACCTGGGCGGGCGGAGAGTCGGACGAGCGGCCGGTGACGTCCCTGGTGACCGGGGAATTCGATCTCGTGGTGGAGGAGAAGGAGTGAGCGAGCAGCACCTCAGGGGCGCGCTGGAGGCCGTGCTGATGGTCGTCGACGAACCCGCGACGGCCGAGCACCTCGCCAAGGTCCTCGACGCGACCGAGCGGGACGTCACGGACGCCCTGCGCGAGCTGGCCGACGAGTACACGGTGCAGGAACGCGGATTCGAGCTGCGGCTGGTGGCGGGCGGCTGGCGGTTCTACTCGCGTGCGCGGTACGCGGAGGAGGTCGAGGCGTTCGTACTGGACGGGCAGCAGGCCCGGCTCACCCAGGCGGCTCTGGAGACCCTGGCGGTCGTCGCGTACCGCCAGCCCGTCTCCCGTTCGAGGGTCTCGGCCGTGCGAGGAGTCAACTGCGACGGGGTCATGCGGACCCTCCTGCAGCGAGGTCTGGTCGGGGAGGCGGGCACGGAACCCGAAACAGGTGCGATCCTGTACAGGACGACGAACTACTTTCTGGAGCGGATGGGCCTGCGGGGCCTGGACGAGCTCCCGGAACTCGCGCCCTTCCTCCCCGAGGCAGATGCGATCGAGGCTGAGACGCTGGAGGGTGTGCCGTCGTTCGATCCGGACGCACCGTACGCCCCGGGCACTCATGCAGCAGACGACGACAAGACGGATTTTTGATGCGAAGCAACGACAGGAACAGCAGCGGCGGCAACGACCGGAACCAGCGGGGTGCGGGTAACGGACGCGGTCCCGCCGGCGGCGGGCGCGGCGGCGCGGGCAGCGGCGGCGGACGAGGCGTGGGCTCCGGTTCGGGCTCGGCGGGCGGCGGTCGCGGCGGAGCCGGCGGTGGCCGTGGTGCCTCCGGCGGCGGACGCGGCGGCTCCGGCAGCAGCTCGGGTGGCGGGCAGGGCTTCGGCGGCGGGCGTGACGGCGGCCAGGGCGGCTTCGGCGGCAGCCGCGGTGGTTCCGGCGGCGGCCGGGGTGGCTCCGGTGGCGGGCAGGGCTTCGGCGGTGGCCGCGGTACGTCCGGCGGTGGGCGCGAGGGCGGCTTCGGCGGCCGTGACGCCCGTGATTCCCGTGACGACGAGCGTGAGCAGCGCCCGAGTCGCCCCCGTCCGGAGGAGCGGCGCTACGACGTAGGCCCCTCCGCCACCCACCAGGGCCCCCGCAGCGGTCGCGGCGATTCCGCACGCGGCGGCGCCAAGGGCGGCCCGAAGGCCCCGAAGACCCCGCAGAAGCCGGGCCGTCGCGGCAACTACAACGCCGGTGCCTCCCGGCCGCGCGAGCTCGACGCCAAGATCGAGCAGCGCAACCGGGACCGCTACGCGGGCAAGCCCGACGTACAGATCGAGAAGACCTTCCCGGGCGCCGAGCAGGAGGGCGAGCGTCTGCAGAAGATCCTCGCCCGCGCCGGCATGGGCTCGCGGCGTGCGTGCGAGGAGCTCATCGAGCAGGCTCGTGTCGAGGTGAACGGCGAGATCGTCACCGAGCAGGGCAGGCGCGTCGACCCGCACAAGGACGAGATCAAGGTCGACGGCCTCACGGTCGCCGCCCAGTCGCAGCTGTTCTTCGCGCTGAACAAGCCGGCCGGTGTCGTCGCCACCATGGGTGACCCGGACGGCCGCCAGAACCTCAACGACTACGTGAACAACCGCGAGACGCGGCTGTTCCACGTGGGCCGTCTCGACACCGAGACGGAGGGCATCATCCTGCTCACCAACCACGGTGAGCTGGCCCACCGCCTCACCCACCCCAAGTACGGCGTGAAGAAGACCTACCTCGCCGCCATCCAGGGACCGCTGCCGCGCGACATCGGCAAGCGCCTCAAGGACGGCATCGAGCTGGAGGACGGGTACGCCCGCGCCGACCACTTCCGCGTCGTCGAGAACACCGGCAAGAACTACCTGGTCGAGGTGACCCTCCACGAGGGCCGCAAGCACATCGTCCGCCGGATGCTGGCCGAGGCCGGCTTCCCGGTCGAGCGCCTGGTCCGCACGTCCTTCGGGCCGATCGCGCTGGGCGACCAGAAGTCCGGCTGGCTTCGCCGCCTCACGAACACGGAGGTCGGCATGCTGATGAAGGAGGTCGGTCTGTAGACCGGCCCGGCTTCGTCGCCCCTGCGCCTCTTTGAGGCCGCTTCGCGGTGCGCCCGGGGCCGGTACCCGCTCATGCGGGTACCGGCCCCGGGCTTTTTGCTGCCCTTGCGGGGCGGGCGCTCCGCATTTATAGTCAACCTGACCATTTAGACGAGTGGCGGTCGGTGGACGGGCGGGAACGTGACGGAAAGAGACATCCCACAGGGCTACGACCCGAAAGAATTCGAACCTTTCGCGGTCACGGTCGATCTCGCGGTCTTCACCGTGCGGGAGGCCCTGTTGCACGTGCTGTTGATCCGGCGAGGGCAGGCCCCCTTCGCCGGTGCGTGGGCGCTGCCCGGTGGCTTCGTACTGCCGCGGGAGTCCGCGGAGCGGGCCGCGCTGCGCGAACTCGCCGAGGAGACCGGGCTGTCGGAGTCACTGGCGTCCGGGCTGCACCTGGAGCAGCTGCGTACGTACAGCGATCCGGACCGGGATCCGCGGATGCGGGTGGTGTCGGTGGCGTTCGCCGCGCTCGTACCGGATCTGCCGGAGCCGCGCGGGGGCGGGGACGCGGCGGAGGCCCAATGGGTGCCGGTGGGCGGGGAGTTGGAATCCTCGCTCGCCTTCGACCACGGGCGGATTCTGGCCGATGCGCGGCGGCGGATCGGCGACAGGCTGGAGTACACGGCGCTCGCGATGGCGTTCTGCCCGCCGGAGTTCACGCTGGGCGAGTTGCAGCAGGTGTACGAGACCGTGTGGGGGGTCGCCCTGGACCGCCCCAACTTCCGGCGGAAGGTGCTGGCCACGGTGGGGTTCGTGGAGCCGGTGGGCGGGGCGCCGCGGCGTACCGGGGGGCGGGGGAAGCCGGCGGCGCTCTACCGGGCGGGGACGGCGAAGGTGCTGCATCCGCCGTTGCTGCGGCCGGTTGTGGATTCGCCGCACGGCTCGCCTTGTGAATCGACCGATGACTCGTCCCGGGAGGGGACCCACTCATGACTTCTGCCGCTGCTGCGAAGCAGGCTGCCACCGGATCCCTGCTGGGGCTCGCCCTCGGGGACGCGCTCGGCTTTCCGACCGAGTTCAACGACGTGCCGTCGATCCTCGCCAAGTGCGGGCCCTGGCGGGAGATGGAGCTGCCGGGCAAGGCGTTCGTCTCGGACGACACCCAGATGACGCTGGCGCTGGGGCGGGGGCTGCGGACCGCGATGGCGCGGGGGCCGCTGGGGCCGCGGCGGATGGAGCGGCCGGTGCGGGAGGAGTTCGTGGACTGGTACCACTCGCCGGAGAACAACCGGGCGCCCGGGCGTACGTGTCTGGTCGCGTGCCGGCTGCTCGACAGCGAACTGCCGTGGCAGAAGGCGTCGCAGATCGGGTCGAAGGGGTGCGGGGCGAACATGCGGGTGGCGCCGGTGGGGCTGGTGCCGGGGCTGAACGAGGAGGAGCGGGCGGGGGCGGCGCAGTTGCAGGCGGCGCTGACGCACGGGCACCCGACGGGGCTGGCGGCGAGCGATCTGACGGCGCGGGCGGTGTACCTGCTCGCGCAGGGGGTCGAGCCGGCCGGGCTGGTCGGGCAGTTGCGCTCGTACGCGCTGGAGAGCCGGAGCGTCTATCGGGAACGGTGGCTGGGTGATCTGTGGACGTACTCCCAGGACCCCACGCCGAAGCACTTCGTGGAGCGGGGCTGGGACGAGTGCCTGGGAGTGCTGGAGCGGGTGGAGGGGGCGTTGCGCGCCCCTTCGCTGTCGCCGGAGACGGACCCGTGTCTGGTGACGGGGGACGGCTGGATCGCGGAGGAGGCGCTGGCTACGGCGCTGCTGTGCTTCCTGATGTTCCCGGACGAACCGGTGATGGCCCTGAGGCGGGCAGCGTGCACGAAGGGCGACTCGGACTCGATCGCCTGCCTGGCGGGGGCGTTCGCGGGGGCTTATGTGGGGGTGGGGGCTTGGCCGGGGGAGTGGGTTGAGCGGGTGGAGTACCGGGGGGAGTTGGTGGGGTTGGGGGAGGGGTGGGACGGGGTGGATCGGACCGAGGTGTAGGGCGGGGTGGTCAGGAGGGTCGGGATATGGGGCTTGTTCACGCAGTGGAGTTGGGTGGCCATGGTGCGGGCCAGGGCTGCGGCAACTCGGCTGCGTAGTTGGGGGGTGAAGCCGTCGAGGTTCTTGGCATTGAGGCGCACCGAGAGCGGGATCTGCTCCTGTTGGTTGACGTGGGACCCGCTGACCTTGCACGGGAAGGCGTAACGGGAATCGTCCTCGTGCAGCCACCAGCCGGAGAGGACGTCTCCGCCCGCCCTATGCCAGTCCCTCTGCAGTACCCGGAGCGGCGCACCAAACCAGCCCACTTCCACGGTGAGAGAATTCCAGGATTCAGCTGGGCCGAAGACACAGGGTGCGGACTCACGGGCGTAGTAGTCGTCTCCCGGGCGCCACGCGCGTCCCTCGGTTGGCAGGTCAGCGAGCAGCTTCTTCAATGGAGTGCCAGTGTTGGCGTATTCGACATCCTCACCGCCCATCGACCTGACTACGGATTCCACGTTTCCCGCTCCAATGAGCGAAGCGCAGATTTCCTGCCCGGTGGATGAGTTGCTGTGAGAGGGAGGTGAGCAGGCTCCCGTGACGAGTGCGAGTGCCAAGAGGGTGCTATGGGGTGAGCGGTGTCTCTTCATGTTCCTTAGCTGACCTGACGGGCTGACTGCATTTTGTACCTGCCTAGGGAATGTGACTCCTCGATTTCCCGGTACAGTTCTCTCCGCTCCTCCTCAGAAATACCCACCGCATCCGCGTACCTGGCTACTGGACGCCACGCTTCCGCTGCGCAAGACTTCTCGATCTCCTGCATCGACTTGAGGGCCTCGCCGTCGTTCTTGACCTCGTTGTCCTTGAGGTACTGCAACGTGTGATTCCCGTACGCGGTGCCGACCGCACCCGCCCCGGCGTCCAGTGCCAAGGGCACAGCAGTCGCCACAGCCACGCCGGCAGCAGGTCCGAGAATGAGGGTGCTCCCGACGCCGGCGACTGCGGAGGCTGCGCCTTCGACGGCGTACTTGCGCCACTCGCCCTTCTTCTCCGCGCTCAGATTTGCCTGTTCCTCTGCGTCCTTGAATTCGAGTTCGACCTGTGAGATCCGCGACTGGTCCAGAATTCCGTGCACCTTGGCGGCGTTGTGCGCGAAGGCTACGCCGGAGCCTTGGTCGTCCTCGAAGGAAGCCAGCGCGCTGGATGTGTACACCTGCTGGGCCGCTGAAAGGATCTTGTAACCCTCTTCGTTGCCCGCGACCACGTTCATGAAGTTCCGTGCCTCGAACTCGCCGAAGTCCGTGCGGGGGATTCCGCCCATGCGGAAGAGCTCACCCCTGTTCAAGTCGTCGCCCCCACCGCCGAAGTTCAGCGTCGAGTAGTTCAGGTCGTCGATGTACGCCGCTCCCATGCGACCCAAGCTGTCCATGATCGAGCCCTGCGGCTTCACCTCCGACGTCGGGCTGTACAAGTCGATGACCTTCTTCATGATCGAGGCCGTTTCCTCGTCGCGATGCAAGCCCGGCCTCGCGTCGTCCCAGGGATGGCCCGTAGTTGCCGCCTCCAGGGCGTGGCCCAGTGCGTCAGGGCCGTTCTCGCGGGACTTTTCGGGTTCTGTCGAGCGGTCCAGGGTGTCTGCGGGCCATTTGAAGTCGGTGCTGGTCAGGTCGTCCAGGTGTCTGCCGCCTGCGAAGAATTGTTTGGCGGCTTCCGGGCTGTGGCCCAGCCCCTCCAGGACGCTGGTGAGGGGGTCGTAGCCCGCGCCGGAGATTCCTGACGGGTTGAAGCCGAAGTCGAAGTCCGTATTGGTGCGGGGCATGTTTGCCGTGAACATTTCGGGGTCCTCTTTGTGGAGCTTGAGGATGTCCTCGGCCAGCGGATTGATGAAGCGCGGGTCGTAGTCGCCGTAGCGGAGCAGTCCGCCCAGGACCTGGTAGCCGTAGGGGTCGTTGAAGCCGAGGGCGTCCGCGTTGAGGTGCTGGGTGCCGAGCTTGCGGAATTCGGTGGCCCAGCTCGCGGGGAGGTGCGAGCGGTTGTCGGGGTCGGTGGCCGACGCCAGGGCCGTGCCCATGCCGCGCTGGAGCTCCTTGGCCAGGGCGAGGCGTTCGGGCTGGTCGCCGACCGTGCAGTCCAGGGACATGCGGGCGTAGAAGTCCAGGGCCTGCTTCGGGCCGCCCAACCCCCGGTAGAAGGCGGCCGAGAAGTCGGAGTCCTTGGCGTTGAACTTGAGGATGTTGTTGAGTTCGGCGAACTGGGGGGCAGTCATCATCGGGCCGATCTTCGCCAGTTCGAGTGCGCGCTCCTGCTGGGCGTCGTCCAGCGAGCGGTACGTCCGGTGGCCGAAGTTCGAGGCGTCGTCGCCGTGCGACTTGCGGAGGGCGCGGGTCACCGAGGCGTCGATCTCGGCCGCGTGCGCGACCAGGACGGTCAGTCGGTGGTTCAGAGCGAGTTCGGCGGGCTTGCGGAGGTTGAGGGAGGGGGCGGGCATGCCCGGAAGGCCGGCCAGTTGCAGGCCGAGTTTGGGGGCCTCGACCTCGCGGATGTGACGTACGGCCTGCTGGATCTTGGAGAGTTCCAGGTGGGCGTCCTCCAGGACCCTGGTGATGCCGGCCGCTTCCGCGTGGGCGTCGGTGAATTCCTTGGTGGTCTTGCGGATGAAGTCCCGGGTGACGCCGGCGTTGATGCCGTTCCAGCGGGCGGCCTCCGACTTGGTGAGGAGGCCGGAACGGGCGTTCGCGGCGAGCCTCTTGAGGTGGGCGGCCGTCTGCTTCCAGTCGGCGACCGCGCGGCCGAGCCTGGTGAGGTCGACCTCGGCCACATCCGCGTGGGTGAGGGTGCTCATCGGTGTGCGCTCCCGCCCTACTTGAAGTACTCGGTGAGGCGGGACACCGGGGCCTCGGGCGCCGCAATGCCGCGGATCCTGGATTTGACCTTCGCGTCGTCCACGGCGTGCGACGCCTTGGTGTGGTCGAGGTGGTTCGAGATGTGGGCACAGGCCTGAAGGAGGGCCCGGAGCTGGGAGGTCCAGAGGGAGACGGTGGTCTCCAGGGCGGCGCCCATCGTGAAGTGGTGGGACTTGAGGGCGGCTGCCGCCTGCGTCGAGGTGCAGGCGCCGGGAGCGGGACCGGAGGCGGCGCCGGGCCCGGTCCCGGGAGCAGGCGCTGAGCCGGCCCCGGAGGCGGGCCTGTTCAGGCCGGCGCCCGCGATGTCGGCCTGCCTGAGCAGGGCATCGTGGAGGACGTACGCCTCGTGTCCCACCGCGCCCAGGTCGTCCTGGTGGGCGATCAAGTCCGCCTGCCCGCCTGTGACTTTGGTGCGGGCGGACGGCTCGGCCTTCAGTTGTTCCCACTCGTTCCAGGCCACGGGCCGGGTCCTCCCCAGAGGTGTCCTACATCGACTCCGCGTACGCGAGAGCCGACTCGCGGCGCGTACGGATCAGGAAGTCTTCCACCCGGGCACGGTCGGGGAGGGGCGGCAGCGGGCTGGTCCGCTCGGCTTCGGAGGCGGACGTGACCAGGCGGTTCAGGCGGTTTTCGATCTCCGGCCAGGGGACTTCGCCGCGTTTGACGGCGAGGAGGGACTCGCGGGCGTCACCCACGTCGAGCGTCAATTCACCCGTACGGAGAAGGGCGAGACAGCTGGTGAGGAGGCGAAGCAGGTGCATGGCGTGCTTCCAGCGCGGGGCGCCGTACCGGCGTACGTCGGCTTCGACCTTTCGGCACTGGCTCTGTGCGTACCCGACGAAGGTGGTGTGCACCTGGCGGGAGAGGAAGGCGGAGCGGAGGGAGAGGAGTTCCTCGCCGCGCGGATCCGTGTGCAGGGGGAGCGGGGAGTGCAGGCACTCCAGGATGTTGGGGTTGGCGCGCAGAGCCAGGTCGCAGAAGCGTTCCAGCTCCCACGAGAAGTGTTCCTCGGCGGGGCCGTCGACGTGCGTCGGCGGTTTGTCGAAGCGCCAGAAGAGCGGGGTGGGGGCGACGAAGACTCCCCGTACGTCCGTATCGCTCTCCTCCGTCGCCAGACCGAACGCGCGCGAGCCCATGACGCAGGAGTAGATGGTGTGGTCGCGCACCAGTGCGGCAGGGGAGGCAGGAGAGGCGGCGGAGGGACGAGGAGCAGAGGAGGCAGGGGGGACGGGTGCGGTCATGTGCGGATTCTGGCCGGTCAGGCCAGCCGGATCGACCCACTTTCCACCGTGATCGCGCGCGGCGGGAGCGGCTGCGGTGCCGGGCCGCCCGCCACCGAGGCGTCCGCGACCCGGAACTTGCTGCCGTGGCAAGGGCAGTTGATGGTGCCCCCGGCCACGTCGGCGACCGAGCAGCCCTGGTGGGTGCAGGTCGCCGAGAACGCCTTGAAGCTGCCGGCCACGGGCTGCGTGACGACGACCTTCTCCTCCTTGAAGACCTTGCCGCCGCCCACCGGAATGTCGGACGTCGCCGCCAACGGTGCGGGCTCCGGTGCCGAAGAGGCGCCCGAGGAATCGCCCGACGAGGCGCCCGAGGAGGGCGGGGCGGCCGGCTCGCCGGAGGACTTCGGGGCTTCGGGGCCGCCCTCGTCGCCGTACTTGGTGCAGCCGGTGGCCAGTACGGCAGCCGTACCTGCCGCCGCGGCGAGGACCGTTCGGCGGGTTGTGGGATTGTGCATGGAACTGGCTCCCTTACGACGAGGACGTACGAGGACGAGAGGAACGAGTGCGCCTGCGCCTCTATGACGAGTGCGCCTGCGCCTCTATGAGGTGACGGCCGGATGATGACGCCCAGGTGGACGTCTAGGTGGTGAAGCCGAAAGTACGGAAGAACCACAGCGCCGACGTCAGCCAGACCACCGTCAGGACGGTGAAGACCAGGCCACCGGCCACCGGCAGCAGCCAGCCGGGCAGCCGCTCGGCCCGCAGCAGCAGCATCTTGGCGCTGAACGCACCGAAGAAGAAACAGCCCGCCAGAGAGTGCCACATCACACGGCTGCCGAAGGACTGGAAACCGAGACCGTACAGACAGTGGACGGCCACCGGCACGGCGAGCAGGAACGCGATCCGGCCCGACCAACGGTGTGTGACCGACATCCAGGGGGCGGTACGCACCCCCGGCAGCCGCCCGTACATCGCCAGCGCGGAGAGGACCTGCGCGAGCGCGAAGACGAAGGCGGCCGTCGCCAGCCAGGACTTCACCGCGCTCGTGCTGCTGAAGCCGGCCAGGTTGAACGCCGTACCGGCCGGGTCGTGGACCTTGCCGTACGCCCCGAGGGCGACGGCGACGGCTGCCGCCACCAGCACCGGCACGAGCCAGCGGGCCGGGCCGGGGCGGCCGTGGCCGGTCGCGGGGGAGGGGAACGAGGCGGTCGGAGCGTTGGGGTCGACGTTGCTCATGTCGATCTCACTTCCCTGGGCGGTGCTCGGGGACGGTTCCCGTGTCACCCGGCGGCTCTACGGGAGGACCGGGCGGGCGGTGAGCCAGGCGTTGTCGATGGCCACGGCTCCGGTGGCCGGGTCGATCTCGGGGGCGGCGTACGGCTTGCCGTCGCGGGTGAAGATGCCGACCTGGCGGCCGTCCTGCAGCACGATCCAGCCGCCGTCGATCTTCGTGCCGCGCACCTCGTTCGTCGCGCGGTAGAGACCGGAAGGCTTGACCGCCTTCGCCGCGGTGAAGTCCTGTTTCCGGCTCTCCACTTCGACCTCTCCCGTGACCTTGCCGCCGCGGGTGGACGCTTCGAGTTCGGTGCCGTTCTTGCCGGTCAGGCGCATGCTGCCGTCCTCCTCGACATTGCCCTTCAGCCAGGATTCCTGGGTGCGGCCGTCGCAGTAGTACGCCACCGCCCTGCCGTCCCGTACGGAGATGGACACGGCGGCGGTGTCGTCGGCGGTGCGGCCCGCGTACACGGTCTCGGGACCGGCCGCCGTGGGGGACGGCGGCACCGCGGAGGGCGGCACGGAGGAGGGAGCGGGGGAGGCGGCGGGCGGGGCGGACGGCGGTGGCGGGGCCGTGGGAGCCGTCGGGCTCGGCGGCGCGGAGGCCGCGCCACCGCTTCCGTAACCCGAACTCTTCGTGCCCGTCGTCGCGTTGAGCGACAGCATGAAGACGGCGAGGACCAGCCCCGCGAGGAGTGTGTAGAGGGGACCGGAGCGCTTCATTGAGGGCCTCCCCGCGACACCGGGTAGGCGGTGCCGGATCCACCATGCAAGCGGACCGGGGGCCCGTCCGTCCATAGCCAGGACGGACGGGGTGGGTGTTCGGACAGAGGAGACAGATCCGTCTGAGTGGCAGCATGACGCCATCTGGGCGAGATTGAACGAGTCTGACGAGTCTGAGACCGGGCTCGACCTTCTCGACCGCTCGATCTCCTCGACTCGACCTCCTCGAAAGGCAGGACCATGGCGGGTAACGATCTCGGCAGTCTCCTCGGCGGCCTCCTGGGCGGCGGAAACTCCGGTTCCGGAGGCGGTGGCGCCGGCAACATCCTCGGCTCCCTGCTGGGCGCACTCGGCGGGGGCGGCAAGGAGGGCGGCAATCCGCTCGGCGGCCTCATGGAGATGCTCCAGAAGTCCGGTCTCGGCGACCAGGCCCAGTCCTGGATCGGCACCGGCGACAACCAGGCGGTCAGCGGCGAGCAGGTCGCCCAGGCCCTCCCCGACGACGCCCTGGCGCACGCCGCCGAGCAGGCCGGCGTGACCCGGCAGGAGGCCGCCGACACCCTCGCGCAGGCGCTCCCGCAGGCGGTCGACAAGCTCACGCCGGAGGGCCGGCTCCCGCAGGCCGCCTCGCTGGAGGACCTGGTCAAGCAGCAGGGCCTCTGACACGCACCGCACGTCCCTCGCACGGCTCCGGCCGCCCGCCCTCGTACGTACGACGGTGTGGGCGGCCGGAGCCGTTGTCGGTGGGGCCGACTACGCTGACCAGATCTTCTGAACACGCGGCTGCCAGTACACAGCACGTACGACGCACAGCACGCAGCACACACAGCACTGAGCACTGCACCGAGGAGTACGACGTGGCGGTACGAGCGGTCCGCGGAGCCGTCCAGTTGGAGCGGGACGAGGCCGGGCACATGGGCGAGCAGGTCGGCGCGCTGCTCACCGCGGTCCTGGAGCGCAACGGGATGACCGGCGACGACCTCATCAGCGTCTGGTTCACGGCCACACCCGATCTGCACAGCGACTTCCCGGCCGCCGCCGCGCGCGGCCTCGGCATCGTCGATGTACCGCTGATCTGCGCCCAGGAGCTCGACATCGACGGCGCCATGCCGCGCGTCGTGCGGATCCTGGCGCATGCCGAGACCGGCCTCGCCAAGCCGGACATCCAGCACGTCTACCTCGGCGCCACCGCCGCCCTGCGCAAGGACATCGCCCAGTGAGGACCGCACTCGTCATCGGCACCGGCCTGATCGGTACGTCCGCGGCCCTCGCCCTCGCCGCGCGCGGCGTCACCGTCCACCTCACCGACCACGACCCGGACCGGGCGGGCACCGCCGCCGCCCTGGGCGCCGGGACGGACGAGGCGCCCGAGGGGCCCGTGGACCTCGCCATCGTCGCCGTACCGCCCGCGCACGTGGCGGCCACGCTCGCCGACGCCATGCGGCGCGGGGTCGCCCGCGGGTACATCGACGTGGCCAGCGTGAAGGGCGGCCCCCGCCGCGAGCTGGAGGCGCTGGGCTGCGACCTCACGCCGTACATCGGTACGCACCCGATGGCCGGCAAGGAGAAGTCCGGGCCGCTCGCGGGATCGGCCGACCTCTTCGAGGGGCGCCCGTGGGTCCTCACACCCACCCGCGACAGCGACACCGAGGTCTTCAACCTGGCGCTGGAGCTGATCGCGCTGTGCCGGGCGGTCCCCGTCGTCATGGACGCCGACGCGCACGACCGCGCGGTCGCTCTCGTCTCGCACACCCCGCAGCTCGTCTCCTCGATGGTCGCCGCACGGCTCGAAGAGGCCGACGAGACGGCCGTACGACTCTGTGGCCAGGGCATTCGCGATGTGACCCGGATCGCGGCGTCCGACCCGCGGATGTGGGTGGAGATCCTCTCCGCGAACCCCGGGCCGGTGGCCGACGTCCTCGCCGGGGTGGCCGCCGACCTCGACGAGACCGTCGAGTCGCTGCGCGCCCTGCAGTCGGCGGACGAGGCGAAGCGGCGCGGCGGCGCCCACGGCATCGCGGACGTCCTGCGCCGTGGGAACGCGGGACGGGAGCGGGTGCCCGGCAAGCACGGATCGGCGCCGACCGCGTACGAAGTGGTCGCGGTCCTCATCAACGACCAGCCGGGGCAACTGGCCCGGATCTTCGCCGACGCGGGCGTGGCCGGGGTCAACATCGAGGACGTACGCATCGAACACGCCACGGGGCAGCAGGCTGGCCTCGTGCAGCTGATGGTGGAGCCGGCGGCGGCGGACCCGCTGGCGCGGAGCCTGGTGGAGCGGGGCTGGTCGCTGCGCCGGTAGGGGGCCCCGCCCGCGCTGACGGGCGGAGCCGCGGGGGCGCACGGTCGTCCGGGCGGAGCCGCAGGGGGCGCGCGGTAATCCGGGCGGAGCCGCACGAGGTGCCGCGGTCGTCCGAGCGTGGCCGCGGGGGGCCGCCGCGGTGCTCCGGGCAGGGCCGCGGGGGGCGCCGCGGCACCGGCCGTAAGGGGTACGCCATTCAGCCGGTACCGTAGATGGTTGGCAGCAGTGCAGCCTGCCTCCCCCGCCCCGTGTACCAGGAAGGTGTCCGACACCGTGGAAACCGCCGCCCGGACCGCCCCGGCCGCAGTGATTGTCGCCATCGACGGCCCCTCCGGCACGGGCAAGTCCAGCACTTCCAAGGCAGTCGCCGCCAAGCTCGGCCTCAGCTACCTGGACACCGGCGCCCAGTACCGGGCGATCACCTGGTGGATGCTGAACAACGGGGTCGACGTCGACGACGCGGCAGCAGTGGCCACCGCATCGGCCAAGCCCACCCTCGTGTCGGGCACCGACCCGTGTGCCCCGACCATCACGGTCGACGGCGTCGACGCGGCGGGCCCGATCCGCACCCAGGAGGTCACCTCCCGGGTCAGCGCGGTCAGCGCCGTCCCCGAGGTGCGCACCCGGATCACCGAGCTGCAGCGCGACATCGCCCGCGCCGCCGAGGGCGGCATCGTCGTCGAGGGCCGCGACATCGGCACCACCGTGCTGCCCGACGCCGACCTGAAGATCTTCCTCACCGCATCGGCCGAGGCCCGCGCGGCCCGCCGCAGCGGCGAGACCAAGGGCGCCGACGTCACTGCCACCAAGGAAGCCCTGATCAAGCGGGACGCGGCCGACTCCGGCCGGAAGACCTCCCCGCTCGCCAAGGCCGCCGACGCGGTCGAGGTCGACACCACCGAGCTGACCCTCGACCAGGTCATCGAATGCGTCGTCACCCTGGTCGAGGAGAAGCGGGCCGGGAAGTGACGGAGCGCAGCGAGCGCGGTGCCGCCGTCGGGCGGGGCATCGGCATCGGGCTGATGTACGGCCTGTTCAAGCCCCGGGTGCTGGGCGCCTGGCGGGTCCCGGCCTGCGGTCCTGTCGTGCTCGCCGTGAACCACGCGCACAATATTGACGGGCCGATGCTGATGGGGACCGCGCCGAGGCCGGTGCACTTCCTCATCAAGAAGGAGGCCTTCGTCGGGCCGCTCGACCCGTTCCTGCGGGGCATCGGACAGCTGAAGGTCGACCGCCACAGCGTCGACCGGAACGCGATCACCGACGCGCTGGGCGTGCTGGACGACGGCGGAGTGCTGGGGATCTTCCCCGAGGGCAGCCGCGGCGAGGGCGACTTCGCCTCGCTGCGCGCAGGGCTCGCGTACTTCGCCGTACGGTCGGGGGCGCCCATCGTCCCCGTCGCCGTGCTCGGCAGCACGGAGCGCAAGGGCCGGCTGATACCGGCACTGCCGCCGCTGCGCAGCCGGGTCGACGTCGTCTTCGGCGACGCCTTCCAGGCCGGTGACGGCAGCGGCAGGCGTACGAGGAAGGCGCTGGACGAGGCCACGGTACGGATCCAGGAGCGGCTCACCGCCCACCTGGCCGGTGCCAGGCGCCTCACCGGGCGCTGACGAAGCCTCTCCGCGGGCACGGGCGTTAGCGCCCGGCCCGCCGGTGGGCGAGACTTGAGTAGTGGGTCGCGGAGAAACGCGGCCCATCGATGATGAATGAGGAACGGACTTCATGAACGACCAGATTCACTCCGGCGACGAGCACGGACCCGAGCAGGGCACTGCCCACGGTGTGCTCGGCGACGCCGAGTACGCGGAGTTCATGGAGCTCGCCGCGCAAGAGGGCTTCGACCCCGAAGAGATCGAGGGCGCCCTCGGCGAGGCCGCAGCAGGCCCGCTCCCCGTGCTCGCCGTCGTCGGCCGCCCCAATGTGGGCAAGTCGACCCTGGTGAACCGCATCATCGGCCGTCGCGAGGCCGTCGTGCAGGACAAGCCCGGTGTCACCCGCGACCGCGTCTCGTACGAGGCCGAGTGGGCGGGCCGCCGCTTCAAGGTGATGGACACCGGCGGCTGGGAGCAGGACGTGCTGGGGCTCGACGCCGCGGTCGCCGCCCAGGCCGAGTACGCGATCCAGACCGCGGACGCGGTCGTCTTCGTGGTGGACTCCACCGTCGGCGCCACCGACACCGACGAGGCCGTCGTACGGCTGCTCCGCAAGGCCGGCAAGCCGGTCGTGCTGTGCGCCAACAAGGTCGACGGCCTGTCCGGCGAGGCCGACGCCGCCTCCCTGTGGTCCCTGGGCCTCGGCGAGCCGCACCCGGTCTCCTCCCTGCACGGCCGCGGTACGGGCGACATGCTCGACGCCGTCCTGGACGCCCTGCCGGACGCCCCCGCGCAGGTCTTCGCGAACGGCACCCCGCTCGGCGGCCCGCGCCGGATCGCCCTCATCGGCCGTCCGAACGTCGGCAAGTCCTCGCTGCTGAACAAGGTGGCGAAGGAGGACCGCGTCGTCGTCAACGAGCTGGCGGGCACCACCCGCGACCCGGTCGACGAGCTGATCGAGCTCGGCGGCATCACCTGGAAGTTCATCGACACCGCGGGCATCCGCCGCCGCGTGCACATGCAGGAGGGCGCTGACTACTACGCCTCGCTCCGTACGGCGGCCGCCGTGGAGAAGGCGGAGGTCGCCGTCATCCTGATCGACTCCAGCGAGTCCATCTCGGTGCAGGACCAGCGCATCGTCACGATGGCCGTCGAGGCCGGGCGTGCGATCGTCCTGGCCTTCAACAAGTGGGACACCCTCGACGAGGAGCGCCGCTACTACCTGGAGCGCGAGATCGAGACCGAGCTGGCCCAGGTCGCCTGGGCCCCGCGCGTCAACGTCTCCGCCATCACCGGCCGTCACATGGAGAAGCTGGTCCCGGCGATCGAGACGGCGCTGGAGGGCTGGGAGACCCGCATTCCGACCGGCCGCCTCAACGCCTTCCTCGGCGAGATCGTCGCCTCCCACCCGCACCCGGTCCGCGGCGGCAAGCAGCCCCGCATCCTGTTCGGGACGCAGGCCGGTGCCAAGCCGCCGCGGTTCGTGCTGTTCGCCTCGGGCTTCCTGGAGGCCGGCTACCGGCGCTTCGTGGAGCGCCGGCTGCGCGAGGAGTTCGGCTTCGAGGGAACGCCGATCCACATCTCGGTGCGGGTGCGCGAGAAGCGCGGCCGGAACAAGTAGCGGTACCGCCTCTTTGAGGCGTCAGAAGCCCCTGCGGGGGGCGGGCGGCAGTGCGGCGGGAAGATGGTTCCCGGTGTGCTGCCGCCCCTGGTTGTGCTGGGTGTGCAGGTTCTGCCAGGTGCTGAGGTGCTGCGGGTAGGGCGTGTGCTGCGGCGTGTGCGGGTGCCCCTGGTAGCCGCCGACGTGTCCGTGGCCCCTCCCCGGCCCCGTGCTGAAGGCCGTGAAGCCGAGGTCCTCCTCGCCGCTCCGGTCGCCGGGCAGGGCCCGGAAGGACCTGCGGTACTCGGAGTACAGCGCGTCGTAGATCGGCGTGAACGTGGGGTGCGGCGGAGCCTCCTGCGACGGCCGCATGGCAGGGATCTGGCTCTGGTACGGGCGAGTGGGGTCGTATGAGTGCACGTCTGTGCCAACGACCCCACTGCCTCTCGGATGCGGGTGAACCGGCTACGGCTGAGGAGCCGGAGCGGCTGTCAGGTGCCGGCCAGCGGCATCGTCGCCGCGACCAGGAGGCCGTTCGCCGCCGCCTTGTCCAGGGCGGTGCGCAGCAGGTCCTCGCGCGGCTGCTGGCCGATGGAGCCGATCGGGGCGGCCAGTACCAGGATCTTCTGCGACTTGTTGGCCGCGGCCCGCCAGGAGTCGGTGACCTGGAGCGGACGGTGCGCCTGCCACCAGGCGACCGGGCTGCCGCCCGCCGTGCCGGGCTGCAGCACGGCGTGCAGCTGGCCCATGGCGAGCAGCACGGACCAGCCGGGCAGCAGGGCGGGCACCGACCTCAGGTCCGGGACCGGCAGGAAGCCCTGCTCGACGAGGAGCGGCAGGAACTCGTCGCCGCTGTTCGAGCCGGGGCGGGAAACGGCAGTGGTCGGTTCGACGACGAGCGCGGGCCGCAGCTCGCCCTCGATGAGGACCAGGCCGCTGGTCACCCCGAGCACGGCCTGCTCGGACTCTCCGTCGGCGCCGCCGCCCGAGCCGTCCTGGCTCGCGGTGATGGAGCGGACCGCGCCCTGCAGCTGCTCCTCGGAGACCGGGACGACCTGGGAGGGGATGCAGGTGGCGTGCGCGAAGGCGAGGACCGCGGTCTCCTCGCCGACGAACAGCACGGTGCTGGTGGCCTCCTGCCCCGAGTCGCCGGGGGTGCGGCAGGAGGTGCAGTCGTAACCGCCGGGGGCGTTCTCGCCGGCGAGCAGCCGGTCGGCTTCTACGTCGCCGATCTCGGCGCGTACGTCGTCGCTGACGTCGAGCATGCGCGACACGGGTGGCTCCTCGAACTGGGTGCTGGCGCCGGGCGGTTCCCGGAGCGTCAACAGAACAACGGGTGATCTGTGGCAGGGGTCACGCGGGACGGGGAACGGAATCGACTCATCCGGCGCGGAGGGTGAACCGAGGCGCGGAAGCACTCACTCCACGTCAGTGCCTGCTGTTTGCAAGCAACTTGGGGCCGTGAGGTGGGTCACAGATCGACTGTCCATCGGGTCGACAAATCAATGATATTGACGAATCAATCAGGTGTCCGGAATTGGCTGTTACCGGGGGTAGTGGGCAACTGGCCTGGAATGACAAGGACTTGGTTGATAACGGGGCGTGCGGGTCCATAGATTCCACCGCCGTGTGCATCGAGCACCGCCCGGACACGCCCGCCGGAACGCACCGTCCAGCAACACCCCCGGCGGGCGGGGCGGCACGGCACGGGAGCGCCGGACGCGTTCACGGCCGTACCGCCCAGGGGGAGTCCGGGTCCTGCGAGAGGGATTCCATGACCGCATGTTCCAGTGCGATACGCCGCGGCAACCGCCGTCGTGAGACCGCAGCGCTCGTCGGGGCCGCCCTGGTGGCCCCGCTGGCTCTGATCGTCGCCACCGGCCCGCAGGCCGAGGCGGCGGACCGCGGAGTGTGGGACCGCATCGCCCAGTGCGAGAGCGGTGGCAACTGGCACATCAACACCGGCAACGGCTACTACGGCGGACTGCAGTTCTCCGCCGGGACCTGGCGCGCGCACGGCGGCGGGGCGTACGCCCGTACCGCCGACCGGGCGAGCAAGGCCCAGCAGATCGCCGTCGCCACCAAGGTCCAGCGCACCCAGGGGTGGGGCGCCTGGCCCGCCTGCTCGCGCCGGGCGGGGGCGTCGGGCGCCGCGCCCAGCACGATTGCGCCCGCCGCGCCCCAGGCCGTGAAATCCAGGACGGCGAAGGCGGACAGGGGGCCGCAGCGGGCCGACCGGGGCGCGGGCCGCACCCCCACGGCCGGGAGCGGCAGCTATGTGGTGCGGTCCGGCGACACCCTGGGCTCCATCGCCCGGGCGCACCGTACGAGCTGGCAGCGGGTGTACGCGGCCAACAGGGCCGTCGTCGGCGGCAACCCGGACCTGATCGTGCCGGGGCTGCGGCTCAACATCTGAGGCCCGGACCTTCGGAGGCAGGCCCGAGCCGTCGGAGGTCCGCGCCTGCGGGCACGCGCCGTTTCCCTGGTGCCGGCCCGAGGGCCCCGTCCGGTCGCCCGACCGGGTGGGGCCCGGTGGCGTCCCGCGCGGCACGCGCGCGCGTGGACGGGACGGTGATGGGGTGACCAGGTGCTGAAGCCACGATTGCGTCTTCTGTCCTGCGCCGTACTCGGCGCGCTGCTCGCCCTCTCCCCGGTGTCCGCCGCGACTGCCGCCCGCGCCTGCCCGACCGTCCAGCCACCGCCCGTCGAAAGGGGGTTCGGACCCTACCGGTGTGCCGCGAGCGAGTGGCCGTGGAACTGCCTGGCCGAGTGCGAGAGCGGCGGAGACTGGAAGACCAACACGGGCAACGACTACTACGGCGGTCTCCAGTTCGAGCAGCCGACCTGGGAGGAGCACGGCGGCCTCGGGTACGCGCCCCGGGCCGACCTCGCCACCCGCGAGCAGCAGATCAAGGTCGCCGAGCAGGTCCTGACGACGCAGGGATGGGCGGCCTGGCCCGACTGCTCGAAGCGGTACGGTCTCGGCGACCGGCGCATCCACATCGTGAAGGCCGGCGAGACGCTGTCGTCGATCGCCGCGAAGTACAAGGTCAAGGGCGGCTGGAAGGCCCTCTACCAGGCCAACAAGGACATGATCGGGTCCAGCCCCGACGGGCTCAACGCCGGCACCTGGCTGGTCGTCCCGGACGGCTCAGGACCGGGCCGCGCCCTTGCGGGGCCCGTGAGCTCTCCGCCGCTTCTCCTGTGAACGCGACCCGCCCCCGGTCCAGTTCGGACACGAACACCGGGCCCGGGGCGGGCAGGGCCGGCAGCCGTTGTTCCGCGAGGACGACGGCTGCCGTCGTGCTGAGGGCGGCCAGGAGTGCGTACGTACGAGCCGCCGTGTCGGGCGACATGCCGAGGGTGGGCTCGTCGACGAGCACCACGCGCGTGCGGGCCCGCGCGGCGGTGCCGGGGGCCGCGGCGGCGAGGAGGGCGCGGGAGACGGCGAGCATGCGCTGTTCGCCGCCGGAGAGCGTGCCCGCGAGGCGGCCCAGGAGCGGGCGCAGCGCGGGGTAGGCCTCCAGGGCGGGTGAAGTGGTGGCGCCCGGCGGGGTGTTGAGGGCGAGGTTGTCGGCGACCGTGAGGCCCCCGTACACCGCCTGCAGATCAGGTACGAAGCACAGGCCGCGGCGGGCCCGGCGGTGGGCGGGCAGCCGGGTGACGTCCGCTCCCCGCCAGCGGACGCGCCCGGCGCTGAGGGGGACGGTGCCCGCGAGGGCGCGCAGGGCGGTCGTACGGCCGGAACCGTTGCGGCCCAGGAGGACGGTCAGAGAGCGGGCCGGGACGGCGAGGTCGACGCCGTGGAGGGCTTCCAGGGGGCCGTAGCGGACGCGGGCCGAGCGCAGTTCGATCTCGACGGTCACCGGTGGGTCCTCCTTGCGGTCGTGGTGGCGGCAGTGCGGGCGGCGGCGGTGCCGGAGACGAGGGATCCGGCGGTCATGGTGTGGACGGTGTCGGCGATGTCCGCGACCAGGTCGAGGTCGTGCTCGACGACGAGGACCGCGGTGCCGTCGGCGGCGAGCGCCGCCAGCACGCGCGCGAGGGCGGCGGTCTCGGCGGCGTCCAGGCCCGCGGCGGGCTCGTCGAGGAGGAGGGTGTGCGGGCGGCCCGCGAGGGCGCGGGCCAGCTCGACGCGGCGGAGGGTGCCGGTGGGCAGACCGGCGGCGGGGCGGTGGCGGACGGGGCCGTCGAGGGCGAGCAGCCGGAGGGCGGGTTCGACGGCGGAACGCTCGCGCCGGTGGCCGTGCTCGGCACCCAGGAGGACGTTCTCCTCGACGGTGAGGGACGGGAAGACGGCGAGCTGCTGGAAGGTCCTGGCGACGCCGAGGCGGGTGCGGGTGTGGGCAGCGAGGCGGGTGATGTCGGTGCCGTCCAGCTCGATGCGGCCCGAGGTGGGGCGCAGGGTGCCGCAGAGGCAGTGGAACAGGGTGCTCTTTCCGGCGCCGTTCGCGCCGACGAGGGCGGTGATGCTGCCGTACGGAACGGTGAGGCCGACGGAGTCGAGGGCGAGGAAGCCGCCGTAGGAGAGACGGAGCCCGTGGGCGCGGAGGGGGCGCTGGGGCGGGCGGGGCTCCGTACGCCGGAAGCGGTCACGGGGCAGCCCCGGCGAGCGTGAGCCGTCGGGGAGCTGGGCGGGGGGAGCGGGAGGCACGCCGGGGCGAGGGGGTCCGCCCGTGCCCGCCTGCCTCCGCGACCCGGGAGGAATCCGAGACCCTGGAGGAACCCGCGCCTCTTTAGGTACCCGCGCTTCGGGAGGAACCCGCGCCTCTGTAGGTACCCGCGCTTCGGGAGGTACCCGCGCCTCGGGAAGAGCCCGCGCCGACGCGGCGGAGGGCATGAGCCGGGTGCCTGTGCCGGCTGTGCGGGCCGGGCTGCGCAGTCCGTGCAGGAGCGGGCGGAGCAGGGCCAGGAGGCCGATGAGTACCGCCGCCAGGCCGGTCGTGGCTCCCGCGTCCAGGGCCACCAGGAGGAGCGCCGCTGTGCACGCCGTCAGCAGGCTGTCCGCGCCCAGGACCAGTACCGCGGCGAACCACAGCAGGCCGCGTACCGGGTCGTACGCCGTCGGGTCGAAGGCCTGTACCGACATGGACAGCAGCCCGCCGCCGAGCGCGGCCAGGGCGGCTCCGGCGACGAAGGTGAGGACCTTGAGGGCCGGCACCCGTACGCCTGCCGCCGACGCACCCTCCTCGTGGTCGCGCAGGGCGGCCAGGGCACGTCCCGAGCGCCCTCGGCGGAGCCGGGCGACCAGGAGGAGGCAGATCAGGAGCAGGGCCAGTTCCAGTACGTAGTAGGCCCGGTCGGAGGTGAAGCCGGCCGGGCGGGAGACCGCCAGGCCCGCCGTCGCGTACGGCTGGTCGAGGACGAAGCGGCTCACCGCCACCCCGAACGCGAGCGTCGTCAGCGCCAGCGCCAGTCCGTGGCGGCGGATCGCGGGCCACCCCATGAGGAGGCCGAGAGGGGCAGTCAGCGCCACGGAGAGCGCCAGAGAGGGCAGTTCGGGCAGGGGAGGGAGTCCGGGGAGCCGGCCGTCCGCCAGCAGGGCGGTGAAGAGCGCGCCGAGCCCCGCGTACGCCGCCTGCCCCAGCGAGATCTGCCCGCCGCGTCCGCTCACCACGACCAGGGACAACAGGATCACGGCAGTCGCGGGCACCGGCAGGGCGGAGTGCAGGCCGTCGCCGGCCAGGCCGAGGGGGAGCACGAACAGGACGGCGGCGAGCAGGGGGAGGGGGCGCGGGGCCGGGAATCGTAAGGCTCGTAAGGTCTCGGCCCGCCGTGGTCGTAAGGCTGCGGCCGGCCGTGGAGGACGGGACCGCCGGGGCGGCGCGGCCGACGCTGCCGGGTGGGCGGACGGCGCTGCCGGGCCCGGGGTCGGGAACAGCAGGGCCGCCGCCAGCAGCGCCACCACGAAGAGGTTGGCGCCGACGGACTGGACCAGGGGGCCCGGCCAGCCCGCCGGATGCAGACGGGTCAGCTGGGCCTGGGCGACGCCGAGCAGCAGCGCCGCCGCGACGGCGACCGGCAGGCTGCGCATCCGGGCCAGGGCCGCGACCGCGATCACCTCCACCACCAGGAGCGGCAGGCCGTACGGGTCGAGGCGTACGTACGGGGCGAGCAGGACGCCGGTGAGGCCCGCCGTGAACGCGCCGAACGCCCAGCCCGCCGCCGCCACCCGGTCCGCGTCGATGCCGCCCAGGACGGCCAGGCGGCGGTTGTCCACCACCGCGCGCAGCGCGCGGCCGAAGCGGGTCCACCGGGTGACGGCCGCCACCGCGGCGGACAGCAGCAGCACGGCGGCAAGGGGCGGCCAGGGGGAGTCGCCGAAGAGCTCCGGCGCGTCCGCACGGGCGCCCTCGCCCCACAGCAGCGCGGCCCCGCCGATCAGCAGGACGAACACCCCGATCGACGCCACCAGGGTGCGGGCGGGATCGGTGCCGCGGACGGAGAGCGGCCGGAAGACGGCGCGGTCCAGGAGGAGACCGACGGCCGGGGCCACCAGCAGCAGAGTGGTGGCGGCGGCGAGCGGCACCGGCCAGTGCCAGTCCACCGCCAACTGCCGCACGACATAGGCGCAGAACATGGCCACCGCCCCGTGCGCCAGGTTCAGCACCCCCGTCGCCCGGTACGTGACGATCAGGCCGATGCCGGACAGGGCCGCGGCGCTGCCGATCGCCAGACCGGCCAGGGTGAGGTCGTACGTCAGGGAGGACACCGGACGTCAGGTCCCGGTCCCGCTGCCGGGTGCGGGGCTCCCGGCCCCGTCGCCGCTGCTCGCGGACCCGCCCTCAAAGAGGTGTTCGGGCTCCTCATAGAGGTGCTCGGGCTCGCAGACCGGGCACGGGGCCAGGTCGCGGACTCCCGCCGCGGGGGCGGCCTCCGGCTTGCCGATGACGAGCGGGCAGTCCTGGCGGTGGGCCAGCGTGCCGCCCGGCAGATGCAGCAACGGTCCTTCGGAGGAGGGGAACCGGCCCTCCTCCTGCGGCAGCGGCGGTTCCGGTTCGGCGTCCCTGAACCGGCCGCCGAGGTCCCGGCCGGCCAGCAGCACCGCCCCCGCCACGATCAGTGCCGCGCCGGGCAGCGTGCAGGACGCCAGGTAGGGGACCTGCCGGGCGGTGAACCGCTCGCCGGACACCCCGTACCAGCCCAGCACGCACAGCACCGCACCGCAGCAGACGGCGCCCAGTGCGGCCCACACATACGGTGCTCTGCGCATCGCGCCCCCTGTCCAACACGGACGATTCCTTGCACTATGCCCTGAGTGGGACCGACCCTGAAGGTGGTGGGCGCAATGCTCGTCGGCAGGAATTCCCGGACCGCTGCGTGCGCGGCGGCAGCAGTGCTCCTCCTGGCCTCCGGTGCCACCGCGTGCGGCGACGACGGCGGCGATCCACCGAGGACGCCCGAGAACAGCGTGAGCGCGACGCCGAGTGCCGATGCCGGTACCGGCACGGGCGGCGTCGACCCCCAGCCCTCCGACTCCGCGTCCGCCAGCGGCCCCGCCGACACCACGGCGGCCAGGCGGCAGGTCGAGAAGAACTGGACGACGTTCTTCGACCCCGCGGTCTCCACCGACGAGAAGGCGAAGGTCCTGGAGAACGGCACCCTCCTCAAACCGCTGCTGATGGCCTTCAACAACGACAAGCGCGGCGGCCAGAGCTCGGCGCAGGTCAAGGACGTGCGGTTCAACTCGGTCACCCAGGCGGAGGTGACGTACGACCTGCTCCTCGACGGCACGCCCGTGCTGCCGGGCTCCAAGGGCACCGCGGTCCTCCAGGACAACACCTGGAAGGTGTCCGTGAAGTCCCTGTGCGCCCTCGTCAAGCTGAGCGGCAATGCGGCTGCCCCGGGCTGCTGAACGGCTCCAGGGAGCTGCATCCGAACGGCCTTTGGCCCTCTTCCGGAACCCGGCGTACGCAGCCCTGGCGGCGCTCCTCGTGCTGTGCGCCGCCGCCTGCGGCAGCCGCCTGCCCGAGAGTGACTTCGAGGAGCCGTCCACCGCCGCCCCCGCAGCCCCGCCCCTGAGCGTCGGCATCGTCGCCAGCGCCACCAGCCCGGTCGGCGGCGACGCCTTCACAGGACCCGGCGACGGCGCCCGCGCCTACTTCGACCTGCTCAACTCCCGCGGCGGCATCGGTGGCCGCCAGGTCCGGGTGGAGACCTGCGACGACGGCGGCAGCGGCATCGGCAACACCGAGTGCGTGCGCCGGCTGATCGAGGAGAAGAAGGTGTTCGCCCTCGTCGCCACCACCGCCCTCGACTACGCGGGCGCCCCCCTGGTCTCGGCCGCAGGCGTCCCCGACATCGGCGGCCAGCCGATCGGCACCGCGTACGACACCCATCCGCACCTGTACGGCATCTACGGCAGCCTCGCCCCCCGCACCGGCGGGCCGGGCGCGAAGCCCGGCTGGAACGGCACCCTGTACGGCGGCACCGAGGTCTACCGCTACTTCAAGAAGGCGCACGGGGCGCGCACGGCCGCCGTCGTCTCGTACAACCAGGCGTCGTCCGCCTCGTACGCCCGTCTCACCGTGCAGGGGCTGCGGGCCGAGGGGTACACCGTCGTCGAGGAGCAGGTCGACTTCGCGCTGCCCAACTTCCGCGCCGTGGCGGCCGACCTGAAGGAGCAGGGCGCCGACCTCGTGTTCGACGCCATGGACACCCACGGCAACGCCCAGCTGTGCAAGGCGATGGACGCCGTGGGCGCCGCCGTCACCGCCAAGGTCACGAACGTACAGAACTGGTCCGCGACCGTCGCCGACGACTACAAGGACGCACCCCGCTGCCGCAACGCACTGTGGGTGACCGGCGGCAGCCGCAACCACGACGACAAGGACGACCCGCAGGTCCGCGAGTTCCGCACCGCCGTGCAGGGCCTCCTCAAGAGGAGCGGCCGGAACGAGCGGGCACTGTCGCAGTGGCAGCTCGAAGGGTGGGCGGCGGCCATGTGGTTCACCGACGCCGCCCTCTCCTGCCTGGGGAACGCTCCTGGGAATGGTCCGGGGGACGGCCCTGGGAGCGCTTCCGGGGATGCGCCCGGGAGCGCTCCCACCCGCGTGTGTGTCGAGCGGTACCTCAACCGCAAGGAGCAGCCCTACACCGCCCGCGGCCTGCTCCTTCCCGTCGAGTACAGCCCCACACCCGTACCGCCCGCAGAGCGCCGTACCTGCCTGTCCGTGGCACGCTGGAAGGATGGCGCGGGCTGGGTGACGCAGGGAGAGATGAACCGGAACTGCTTCACCGTCCCGCAGCTGCCCCACCGTCCGTAAGCAGGGCTCTGCACCTGCGCCGCCGACGAAGGGACAAGTACAGTCCTCTCACCGAGAGGAACGGCGGAGGGCCCTGCGACGGGCCGTCCGGGGCCGTCGAAGACCAGGGGGACACACCGGCGCATGCACATCTCTTTCCTGCTCCACAACGCCTATGCCGTCGGGGGCACGATCCGCACCACGTTCAACCTCGCCCAGACCCTGGCCGAGCACCACGACGTGGAGATCACGTCGGTCTTCAGGCACCGCGACGAACCCTCCATGAGCGCCCCCGCCGGAGTGCGGATCACCCCTCTCGTCGACCTGCGCAAGAAGAACCCCGGGTACGAAGGCGACCTGCCCGACCACGCCCGCCCGGCCCGCGTCTTCCCGGCCGGTGACGGCCGGCACCACCAGTACAGCCGCCTCACCGACCGGAGGATCGGCGCCCACCTCCAGGAGCTGAAGACCGACGTCGTCGTCGGCACCCGGCCGGGCCTCAACGTCCACATCGCCCGGCAGGCCCGCCGCGACACGGTGCGGATCGCCCAGGAGCACCTCACCCTCGACAGCCACCGCTTCCGGCTGCGCCGCGAGCTGCGCTACCAGTACGCACTCCTGGACGCGGTCACCACCGTCACCGAGGCCGACGCACGGTCGTACCGCACCAGGCTGAAGCTGCCCGGCGTCCGCATCGAGGCCATGGCCAACAGCATCCCGGCGGCCTCTCTGCCGCCCTCCGACGGCGACAGCAAGTGGGTGATCGCCGCCGGCCGGCTCACCCCGGGCAAGCGCTACGACCTGCTGGTGCGGGCCTTCGCCCAGGTCGTGGCCGTCCGCCCCGACTGGAAGCTGCGCATCTACGGCGGCGGCGAGAGCGCCCCCGGACTGCGCAGGCTCGTCCACGAGCTGCGCCTGCACAACCACGTCTTCCTGATGGGCATCGCCGACCCTCTTGAGGCGGAGTGGCCCAAGGGGTCGATCGCCGCCGTCACCTCCGACCTCGAAGCCTTCGGCATGACCATCGTCGAGGCCATGCGCTGCGGACTTCCCGTGGTCTCCACCGACTGCCCGCACGGCCCCCGCGAGATCATCCGCGACGGCGTCGACGGTCGCCTCGTCCCCATGGGCGACGCCGACGCCGTCGCGCGCGCCCTCCTCGCCCTCATGGAGGACGAGGCGCTGCGCAAGCGGATGGGCCGGGCGGCACTGGAGAACTCCGCGCGCTTCGACCCCGGACAGATCGCCGAACGGCACGCGGCGCTCTATGCCGACCTCGTCGCCCGCGGCACCAACGACCGCAACCGCGGCCCGCTGCGGGACAACCTTCACCGCGCGCCGAGTGTCCTCATCGACGAAGCCTTCACCCTGCGCCGCAAGGTCGTCTCCACGCTCCGGAAAGGGCGTACCGCATGACCAGCTCTCCCTCCTCCCGGCCCTCGACGGCCCCGGCCGACGGGGCAGGCACCCCGGCGGCCCCGCGCGCCGACTGCACCGCGGACTCCGCGGGCGGGGTCACCTTCGACGTGGCAGCCGCCGCGGCGCCCGACGCGGCGCTGGTGCTGCGGCGCACCGGCGGGGCGGCGGGCGGCGAGGTACGGCTGCCGCTCACCCCCGTGGCGCACGGCCGGCTGCGGGCCGTGCTGCCCAGCACCGTCGACCTTCCCGAGGGCCGCTGGGAGGCCCATGTGTACGGCGGCGGGAGCGACCTCACCGTCCGGCCGGGACTGCGCGACCTGCGCGCCCTGGTCGACCGCACGCCGGACCCGCGCACCGAGGCCGTCGCCGTCCGCATCCCGTACGCGACGTCCGACGGCCGTCTCGCCGTCCGCAGCTGGCGCCGTTCCCCGCACGCCGAGGCCGGCGACATCGTCTTCGCCCCGGACGGCGCCACGATGACCGTCGAGGGGCGGCTGTACGGGGTCGAGGCGGACGGGGACACGGCCGTCGAGGCCCGGCTGCGCGGCGACCGCGACCGGGTCCACCGGGAGCCCGTGACGGCCTCGGGGAGCGACGAAGGCGCGCACACCTTCGTGTTCACCCTGCCGTACGCCTCCCTCGACGAGGGCCGCGACGGTGCCACCTGGATCTGGGACCTCTGGCTGACCGCGTCCGACGGCACCCCGCCGATACGGTTGGCCAGGCTCCTGGACGACATCGCGGAGAAGCAGGCCGTCATCAAGTACCCGGTACTGCCCGTCGGCGACACCGGCAAGACCGTCGCCTTCCCGTACTTCACGCTCGACAACGACCTCGCCGTCCAGGTCACCACCCCCTGACGTCACCTCAAGAGGTGTCACCACCCCTGACATCGCCTCAAGAGGTCAGCACACCGCGGACCGAAGCTGTCCGCAACGCCTGGCAGACTCCGTTCCATGTTGGAGACCTCGGCCAGGCTGCTGCGTCTGCTCTCGCTGCTCCAGGCCCACCGCGAATGGACAGGACCCGGCCTCGCGGACCGGCTCGGCGTGACCCCGCGCACCGTGCGGCGCGACGTCGACCGGCTCCGTGAACTCGGCTACCCCGTCCACGCCAGCCCCGGCACCGGCGGCGGCTACCAGCTGGGCGTCGGCGCCCGGCTGCCGCCGCTGCTCCTCGACGACGACGAGGCGGTGGCCGTCGCCGTCGGTCTGCGCACCGCCGCCGGGCAGGGCATCGAAGGCATCGGGGAGACCTCGGTGCGCGCCCTCACCAAGCTGGAGCAGGTGCTCCCCGACCGGCTGCGCCGCCGCGTCGGCGCCCTGAACGCCTTCACCGTGCCGATGCTGCACGGCCGCCGCGCCGACCCGGTGGACCCCGCCGTCCTCACCGAACTCGCGGGCGCCTGCCGGGACTCCGAGCGCCTGTGCTTCGAGTACCGCGACCACGAGGGCAACGCCACCCGCCGCACCGTGGAGCCGCACCGCCTGGTGTGCACCGAGCGCCGCTGGTACCTGGTCGCCTGGGACACCGACCGCGCCGACTGGCGTACGTTCCGGGCCGACCGGATCACCCCGAAGCCGCCGCACGGGCCGCGCTTCACGCCGCGCAAGGCCCCGGCCGACGACCTCGCCGCGTACGTCTCCCAGGGCGTCTCCACGGCGGCCTACCGGGCAACTGCCGTGCTGCGCCTGCTCGTACCTCTTGAGGCGGCGCGGGAGGTGGTCGGCCCCAGCGACGGGGTGCTGGAGGCGGAGAGCGCGGAGAGCTGCCTGCTGCGCACGGGGGCACAGAGCATGGACGTCCTGGTGATCCATGTGCTGCTGACGGGCCTTGAGTTCGAGGTGGTCGAGCCGGTGGAGCTGACGGAGCGGATCACTGCGGCCCGTGATCTCCTCGGGCGCGCTCTGGATCGAGGGGCCCCGGATCGACCTGGGACATCCGCTGGATCTCGGCGACCTCCGGGTGGTGCAGATCGAACGCGGGGGACTCCGAGCGGACCTTCGGCAGGGTGACGAAGTTGTGCCGCGGCGGGGGACACGACGTCGCCCACTCCAGCGAACGCCCGTACCCCCACGGGTCGTCCAGGTCGACCTTCCTGCCGTACTTCGCGGTCTTCCAGACGTTGTAGAAGAACGGCAGCGTGGACAGCCCGAGCAGGAACGCGCCGATCGTGGAGATCGTGTTGAGCACGGTGAAGCCGTCGGCCGCCAGGTAGTCGGCGTACCGGCGCGGCATGCCCTCCGCGCCCAGCCAGTGCTGCACCAGGAAGGTGGTGTGGAAGCCCACGAACAGCGTCCAGAACTGGATCTTGCCGAGCCGCTCGTCGAGCATCTTGCCGGTGAACTTCGGCCACCAGAAGAAGAACCCGGCGAACGTCGCGAAGACCACCGTGCCGAACACCACGTAGTGGAAGTGCGCCACCACGAAGTACGAGTCGGTGACGTGGAAGTCCAGCGGCGGCGACGCCAGGATCACCCCGGTGAGACCGCCGAACAGGAAGCTCACCAGGAACCCCACCGACCACAGCATCGGCGTCTCGAAGGACAGCGAGCCCTTGAGCATCGTGCCCGTCCAGTTGAAGAACTTCACCCCGGTCGGCACCGCGATCAGGAACGACATGAACGAGAAGAACGGCAGCAGCACCGCGCCCGTCGCGAACATGTGGTGCGCCCACACCACCAGCGACAGACCGGTGATGGCCATCGTCGCGCCGATCAGCATCACGTACCCGAAGATCGGCTTCCGGGAGAAGACCGGGATGATCTCGGTGACGATGCCGAAGAACGGCAGCGCGATGATGTAGACCTCCGGATGCCCGAAGAACCAGAAGAGGTGCTGCCACAGCAGCGCACCTCCGAACTCGGCCTCGAACACCATCGACCCGAACCGCCGGTCCGCCTCCAGGACCAGCAGCGCCGCCGCGAGCACCGGGAACGCAACCAGCACCAGAATCGATGTAAACAGCACATTCCAGGTGAAGATGGGCATCCGGAACATGGTCATCCCGGGGGCGCGCATCCCGATGATGGTCGTCAGGAAGTTCACCGCACCGAGGATCGTGCCGAAGCCGGACAGGGCGAGGCCCATGATCCAGAGGTCGGCGCCGATGCCGGGGGAGCGGACCATGCTGTTGAGCGGTGCGTAGGCGAACCAGCCGAAGTTCGCCGGGCCGCCCGGCACGATCAGCGAGGCGAGCACGATCAGCCCGCCGAAGAGGAACAGCCAGTACGAGAGCATGTTCAGCCGGGGGAACGCCACGTCGGGCGAGCCGATCTGGAGCGGCATGATCTCGTTGGCGAACCCGGCGAAGGTCGGCGTTGCGAAGAGCAGCAGCATGATGGTGCCGTGCAGGGTGAACGCCTGGTTGAACTCGTTGTTGGTCATCAGCTGGAGGCCGGGGCGGGCCAGTTCGGCCCGCATCATGAGGGCCATCAGCCCGGCGATCAGGAAGAAGCCGAACGACGTGATCAGGTAGAGGTGGCCGATCTTCTTGTGGTCCGTGGTGGTCAGCCAGTCCACCACCACCCGGCCGGGTCGCTGGACCCGCGCCGGCGGTGCGCCGGCCGTCTCGACGGTCTCCGTGCCCATCGTGCCCCCTCGCAGTCCGCGGACCGGGCCAACTCGACCTCATGATGCGCGCGGGAGCCCCGGATCCGACAGAGGGCGTGCGTGATCGGATGTGCGTGCGACATGTGCTACGGGGCTGCCGGAAGTGCCGAGTTGATGTGGAATCAAGAATTCCGGATGCTTCCGAGCCAGTGGCTGATTTCTTTCCATGGCGCCGCTCCGGAATGTGGAGCGTACCCGTTCGGATCCACTGGAAAGGAAAGGAATGAGCTCGGGAAATTTATCAAATACCCAGCAGGAAATGGGCATTCATGAACAACGAGACTGCCCTATCGAGTGAAAGCGACGTAAGCAAACTCTTGTCGTGATCTTGTGACACAAGCGTGACCAGGAAGGTATCTGGCGCCTACGGTGGACCCCATGGCACCCCTACCGACACCCCCAGTCCAGCCCGACGACCACCCCGAGCGCTATGTGGGCCTTGCCGTGGAAGAGGCCGAGCGGACCGCCAGGGAGCACGGCTGGAGCACCGTCAGGACGCTTCCGCCGGGCGCGATCATCACCATGGAGTTCCTCCAGGGCCGTCTCAACTTCGAGGCGAAGGACGACGCCGTGACCCGCTGCTGGATCGGCTGAGCCCGGCCCGGCACGACGAAGGCCCCGGCCCGCTCCTCGTGAGCGGTCCGGGGCCTTCGCTGTGCGGTATCTGTGCCCTACGGGGTGTGGGGCGCATCTGTGCCCTACGGGGTGTGGGGCGCCTCAGCGCGCCGGGTGCGGCGCGTGCGACCCGCCGCCGCGGGTCTGCGGAGGCCGTCTGCTGCCCGCCGGGGTGACCGGTGCGCGTTCCGAGCGGACCCCGTGCGGCCGTGTCTGGACGTGTGCGGGAGCGGGGAGATGGGCGGGCCTGGCAGCCCCGTACCGGCTGCTGCCCGCGCCCACGGGCTCGCGGGCGGGCGCCGGGTCCGATCCCGGACGTATCGAGGGAATCGCCGCCGGGACACCGGCCGGCACCGCCGGATCGGTGGCACCGGGAAGGGCCGGAGCGAGCGCACCGCGCGTCCGCCACCGCTCGCGCACCGCGAAGACGAATGCCTCCGCCCGTGCGATCAGCGGCTCGAACCAGGGCAGCGCCAGCAGGATCAGCAGTCCGGCGGCCCAGCCGAGCAGCACGTCGCTCAGCCAGTGCGTGCCCAGGTAGACCGTCGTGGCGCCGACGCCGAGAGCGACGACGGCGGACATCACCGACAGCCAGCGCCTGGCCCGCGGGGTGGTCGCCAGATACGCGAGGATGCCCCAGGTCACGACCGCGTTGGCGGTGTGGCCGGAGGGGAATATATCGCCGCCGGCGAACATCTCGGCGGACCCGATCTCGGTCGCGTAGTGCGGCCCGAGGCGGCCCAGGCCGATCTTCACCGCGCCCACCGTCAGGTTGAGCAGCAGCAGCGCCGCGGCCAGGGCGAGCAGCGGGCGCAGCGTGTGCTGCCGCCAGGAGCGCCAGCCCAGCCACGCCGCGACCATCACCGCGGTCGGGCCGCGCTGGCCGAGCACCACGAAGTAGTCGAGGAAGGCATGCAGCTCGGGCCACTGTTCGTAGGGCCTGAAGAGCATCACCCGCCAGTCGAGCAGGACGAGCCAGGAAGTGACCAGCACGGCCCAGACGATGGCGATGTAGAACGCCACCGTCGAGCCGAAGAGAACCTTGCGGGTCCGGCTCATGCCGGGGATCTCTATCTTCGGCGGCTCCGGTTCCCGGTCCAGCCGGGCAAAGATTCGGTCGATACGCACCCAATCGACATTACAGCGGGTGAGTGACGGGCCCGACCGGTCCGGCCTCTTTGTGATGACCATGTGATGTGGGGTGTGTCTCACCGCAAGGTTTATTCCTGACTGTCCGGGAAATGGTCGGGACCTTGTGCCCTATTCATTCCGGCCCACTCCCACAACTCTCTTGAAATCTTCTGAATTTCAGCCTCGGGGGCGTCGGACGGAATTTCCCTCTCCGCCACCGGCCGGTACCGGGGGTCGGTGTGCGCCCGGCCGGGAACCGACCGTGCCGCGCCGTGCGTGGTGTTGCGTGGTACGCCGGAGCGGCTCCTCGCAGGGGTACGGGCGCGGGCGCCGCGTGGTGTACGCCACACCGGCTCGGGCATTTCCATGAGAGATGGGCCACGCACCCCGGGGGTGAACTCGCGTACGCTGACGGCTCACTCGCCCGTCGATGCCGGGCCCACCAGGACGTATCAGACACGGACGTCCCCGGCGGCCCACCGAGCGCGAGGGGATCACTGGGAGGTTACGTACATGGCAGGGACAACCACGGCCGGCGCCGAGCTGACTGCGGGAGGTCCTTGGCGACGGCTCCTCTCAGGGCACGGCACCAACCGCTGGGTGGTGCTCGCGATCCTCTGCGTGAGCCTGATCCTCGTCGCGCTCGACTCGACGATCCTGCACATCGCGGTCCCCTCGGTCACCGAGGACCTGCGCCCCGGCTCCGTGGAGCTGCTGTGGATCGTCGACTCCTACCCCCTCGTCTGCGCCTCGCTGCTGATTCTCTTCGGCACGCTGGGTGACCGCGTCGGACGCCGCCGCGTGCTGCTGCTCGGTTACGGACTGTTCGGCATCGCCTCCGCGCTGGCGGCGCTCTCCGACACTCCGCAGCTCCTGATCGCGGCCCGTGCCCTGCTCGGCGTCGGCGGCGCGATGATCATGCCCGCGACGCTGTCGATCCTGCGCCAGGTCTTCCCCGACCGCCGCGAGCGGGCGATGGCGGTCGGCATCTGGGCGGCGGTCTCCGGCATCGGCGCGGCCGGCGGCCCGGTGATCGGCGGCTTCCTGGTCGAGCACTACTGGTGGGGCTCGGTCTTCCTGATCAACATCCCGCTGATGATCGTGATCCTGCCGATCGGCCGACTGCTGCTGCCCGAATCGCGCGGCAGCGGCCAGGGCCCGTGGGACGTGGTCGGCGCGCTGATGGCCTCCGCCGGCGTGCTCGGTGTGGTGTACGGAGTGAAGCGCGCGGGCAGCGGCGACCCGGTGCTCGATGTGCTCACGCTGGCCCCGCTGCTGGTCGGAGCGGTGCTGCTGGTCCTCTTCGTACGACGGCAGAGGCGCCGCGAACACCCGTTGATCGACATGAAGCTGTTCAGCCGGGTCACCTTCACCACCTCGGTGGGCTGCCTGGTGCTCGGCATGCTGGCCCTGGTCGGCCTGGAGCTGATCGCGGTCCAGTACCTCCAGCTGGTGCTGGGTCTGAGCCCGCTGGAGACCGGCATGCGGCTGCTGCCGCTGACCTTCGCCGCGATGGCGGCGGGCGCGGTCGGGGGCTGGGCGCTCCACAAGGTCGGCCCCCGGTTCATGGTGGTGTCCGGCTTCACGCTCACCGCCGCCTCCGTCACCCTGCTGACGATGATGGGCCAGGAGGACCGGCCCTGGCTGATGGCCGGGGGGTTCGTGCTGCTGGGATTCGGCATCCAGGCGACGCTCTTCGGTTCGTACGAGTCGATGCTCAGCGAGGCCCCGGCGGATGCCGCGGGTGGCGCGGCGGCCATCGGCGAGACCTCCTACCAGCTGGGTGCGGGCATGGGCATCGCCCTGCTCGGCAGCGTCATGAACGCCGCGTACGGGCCCGGCCTCAAGGGCGTCGACGGCGTCTCGAAGGCCGACTCCACCTCCGCGTCGAACTCGCTCGGCGAGGCGTACGAGGTCGCCAAGGAGATCGGCGGTGCGGCAGGGGCCGCGCTGCGCTCCGCCGCCCGCGTCGCCTTCGTGCACGGCCTGCACGTGACCCTGCTGACCAGCGCAGGGCTGCTGCTCATCGGCGCGGTCGCCGCGCTGAGGCTGCCGCGCGGCATGGACCAGACGGCGCAGGACCCGCAGCAGGACGCCGGGCCCGAGCCGGATGCGGAGCCGGACGCCGAGCCCCCGGCCACGCCCCGGGAGGCCAAGAAGCTCCCGCCCGCGCGACGTGAACCCGCCGAGGCGTCTGCGGGTCTGGACTGACACGGCCCCGGCGGGTCTGGACCGCCGGGGCCCCGGCCCGTACCGTCGCCCCGGAAGATTAACTAACGCTGCTAGTTAATGCTGTGGTGAATCCACGCAGCCGAGAGCCGCCGGAGGGCCAGCATGTCCGCACATCCCCCGAAGCTTCCGCCGTTCGACCCCGCCGACCCGCTCGGCATCGACGACCTGCTCGGCCCCGAGGACCTCGCGATCCGCGACACGGTCCGCAGCTGGGCCGCAGACCGGGTCCTGCCGCACATCGCCGACTGGTACGAGCGCGGAGAGCTGCCCGGCATCCGCGACCTCGCCCGCGAACTCGGCTCCATCGGCGCGCTCGGCATGTCCCTGACCGGCTACGGCTGCGCGGGCGCCACCGCCGTCCAGTACGGCCTGGCCTGCCTGGAACTGGAGGCCGCCGACTCCGGAATCCGCTCGCTCGTCTCCGTACAGGGCTCGCTCGCCATGTACGCGATCCACCGCTTCGGCTCCGATGAGCAGAAGCGGCGGTGGCTCCCCGGCATGGCCTCCGGCGAGATCATCGGCTGCTTCGGCCTGACCGAACCCGACCACGGCTCCGACCCGGCGGGCATGCGCACGCACGCGAAGCGGGACGGCACCGACTGGGTGCTCACCGGCCGCAAGATGTGGATCACCAACGGTTCGGTCGCCGGTGTCGCCGTCGTCTGGGCGCAGACCGACGAGGGCATCCGCGGCTTCCTCGTGCCCACCGACGCCCCCGGCTTCTCCGCGCCGGAGATCCACCACAAGTGGTCGCTGCGCGCCAGCGTCACCAGTGAGCTCGTCCTCGACGAGGTCCGGCTGCCCGCCGACGCCGTACTCCCGGACGCGGTGGGGCTGAAGGGGCCGCTGAGCTGCCTGAGCCATGCGCGGTACGGAATCGTCTGGGGCTCGATGGGAGCGGCACGCGCCAGCTTCGAGGCGGCGGTCGGCTACGCGAAGACGCGCGAGCAGTTCGGAAGGCCCATCGGCGGCTTCCAGCTCACCCAGGCCAAGCTCGCCGACATGGCCGTCGAACTCCACAAGGGCATCCTGCTCGCCCACCACCTGGGGCTGCGCATGGACGCCGGGAGGCTGCGCCCGGAACAGGTCAGCTTCGGCAAGCTCAACAACGTGCGGGAAGCGATCGAGATCTGCCGCACCAGCCGCACGATCCTGGGCGCCAACGGGATCTCGCTGGAGTACCCCGTGATGCGGCACGCCACCAACCTGGAGTCGGTGCTGACGTACGAAGGCACCGTGGAGATGCACCAGCTGGTGCTGGGCAAGGCGCTCACCGGACTCGACGCGTTCCGGTAGGGGACCCTGTGCCGGACCCGACCGGACCGGGGCGCCGGTGAGCGCCCTGCTCAGCTCTGGTTGAAGAAGCCGCCGGTCTGACGGCCGGCGGCCTCGCCGCTCACGATGCTCGTGTCGGCGGGGGTCAGCAGGAAGACCCGGGTGGCCACGCGCTCGATGGAGCCGCGCAGTCCGAAGGTCAGGCCGGCCGCGAAGTCCACGACGCGCTTGGCGTCGCCGGACTCCATGCTCGTCAGGTTCACGATCACCGGGACGCCGTCCCGGAACAGTTCGCCGATGCCGCGTGCGTCCCGGAAGCCGTCCGGAGTGACGGTGGCGATCCGGCGGCCCTTGTCCTCGGCGGCCTCGGAGACGACACGCACCCGGGGGTCCGTGACCCAGGGCTCGGGTGTCTCGTTGTTCCCCTCGGCGTACTCGTCGTCGTAGTAGCGGTCGTCGTCGCTGTCCTCGACGAGCCCGAGCCAGGCACTCGCCTTGCGCACCGATCCCATGAACGCCTCCTTTCACCGCGGTCTACTTGTGTTCCGCTCCCCCTATGGTCGTCCATCATGCGGATTGCGCGCCAAGTGGATAGTCGGCGCGCAGGGTTTTCGTGACGGTACTGGTGCAGAAGTTGTGGTGATTTCCCCGGGCCCTGTCGTTGCGGGGGCCGCCGGGAGAGTGTAAATCGCACCATCGGGCCAGACGGGTGAGCAGGGGGACGGACGGGTGAACATACGCCGTCTGTACGATGCCTGACGGACTGTTCAGTGGGCGGCGTGATCGCACGACCCACCGCATTACGGGGGCGCAATTGTTCGGCATCGTCAGGCCCTGCACGCATCGACTCGGCGAGGGGCTCAAGACCGAATGGATGGCTCATCTCTGCGGACTCTGCCTGGCGCTTCGCAGTGACCACGGCCAGTTCTCACGGATCGTCACCAACTACGACGGGCTGATCGTCTCGGTTCTGACGGAGGCTCAGTCGCTGCGGTCCACGGACTGGCGGCGTACGGCCGGGCCCTGCCCGCTGCGGGCGATGCGCACCGCACCGGTCGCGCAGGGCGAGGGGGCCAGGCTGGCCGCCGCGGTCTCCCTGGTGCTGGCTTCGGCGAAGGTACGGGACCACGTCGCCGACCGGGACGGGCTGTTGGGCCGCCGTCCGGTCGCCGTCGCCGCCCGCCGGGTCGCGCGGAGCTGGGACCGGGCCGGAGCGAGGACCGGGGCCTCGCTCGGCTTCGACACGTCGGTTCTCGTCGACGCGGTCGACAGGCAGGGCGGCATCGAGGCCGTCGCGGGCATCGGCACCCCGCTGCTCTTCGTCACCGAACCCACCGAAACGGCCACGGCCGCCGCCTTCGCACACACCGCGGTCCTGGCCGGGCGGCCGGGCAACGCGGCGCCGCTCGCCGAGGCGGGCCGGCTCTTCGGGCGGCTCGCCCATCTGCTGGACGCCGTCGAGGACAGGGCGGCCGACGAGGCGTCGGGTGCGTGGAACCCGCTGGCCGCGACCGGGACGTCACTGGCCGAGGCGCGGCGGCTGTGCGACGACTCGGTGCGCGGGGTGCGGCTCGCGCTGCGGGACGCGGAGTTCGTGGACGCCAAGCTGGTGCACGTACTGCTGGCGCACGAGCTGGAGCAGGCGGTGAACCGGGCGTTCGGGACGACGGGGTGCGGGCACGGCGGGGCGGACCGGGGTGCGCACGGGAATGTCCCTGTGCCGGGGAATCCGTATGCGCCGGGCGCGCCAGGTACGCCGGGTGCGCCCGGGGATCTGACGCCGCCTCCGCCTCCGCCGAGGCAGCCGCGAGGGCTGTTGGCCGGGTGTCTGGCCGCGACCGGGCTGTTCTGTACCTGCCAGGTGTGCTGTGCGGACGAGTTCGAGGGGCCCTGGTCGCGGAGGCGGCGGGAGGGCTGCGGCGGCAACTGCGACTGCGGCTGTTGCGACTGCTGCGAGGGGTGCAGTTGCTGCGAATCGTGCGGGTGCTGCGACTGCAGTTGCTGACGCGTTGAGGGGGTGCGCGCAGCGGTCCGTGCGGGATACGGGGTGTGTGGGTGTGCGGGTACGCGGCTGAGCCGGCGGGGCAACGGGGCAGTGGGTGGTGGAGTCTTGGCTCAACAGGACGCGGACCACACGCGACCGAAGTCGATGTGGGAGCGCGTGACCAGCCACTGCTGTCGGTGCATGGCGCTCATGGAACAGGTGTTTTGATGATGCGTCAACAGGTGTGTGGGTGTTTCTGAGACGGCCTGCTCAGAATGTGGACATGCTTGACAGGGGGCCGAGCGGCGGCCTTAGTCTCGGTCCAGGACCGGGCTGAGGGGCCCGGTCCGGTGTGTGTGGCGTGCGGCCGGCTGTGTCCGGTGAGGGCGATTCCCGTGTGTGATCACTGTGTCCACGGAGCCTTTGCATGTCTGCCTCGGGTTGTTCTCTTCTTTCCATGTGCGTGTGCGTGTGCGTGTGCGTGTGCGTGTGCGTGTGCAGGCGCGGGTGCGTCGTGGCTGGTCGCGCAGTTCCCTGCGCCCCTGAAAGCCTGCCCCCGAGCCCTCTTGAGGCCCCTGCCCCGGGGGCGGGACGGGTGGGCAAGGGGGCGGCTCCTTGCGTGGAGGGCACCCCCTCCGCGAGCGCCGGCCCTCGCCACCGCTCGGCCCTGCCCGGCCCTGCGCCACCGGTTCGCCGTGGCGGTGGGGGCTGTTGCCGGCGGGTTCCGTTCTGGAGGGGAGTGGTCATGGGTTCGGTGGGCAGTCGGCCGTTGTACATGGGGGCCGAAGTGGGAGGCGGTGCCTCCGTCGGTGGGCTGGTGCGGCTCGCGGAGGAGGGGGTGCTGGACTTTGTGACCGTGGGTGCGTCCGGTGGGGGCGACTCCGTCGGGCTGCTGGCGCGGGTGGCGGCCGAGACCTCGTGGATAGGGCTCGTGCCCACCGTGACCGTGACCCGCGCCGAGCCGTTTCACGTGCAGGCGGCCGTCGCGACCCTGGACCGGGTGAGCAGGGGGCGGGCCGGGTGGTCGGTCGCCGTGTCGGCCTCGGGACGTGGGACGGCTCTCTTCGGGCGCGAGCCGGACCTCGCCGTCGACGCACTGTGGCGGGAAGCCGGTGAAGTGGTCGATGTGTCGACCCGGCTGTGGGACAGCTGGGAGCAGGACGACGGGGCGGGCGATACGTCGACCGGTCGCTTCGTCGACCCGGACAAGGTGCACCATGTCGACTTCACGGGGGAGTTCCTCTCCGTCAAGGGGTCTGCGAGCGTGCCCCGGCCCCCGCAGGGGTGGCCCGTCACCGTCGTCGACGTGAGTGTGTGCGGGCCCGACGGACTGGCCGTCGCCGCGCGCCACGCGGACGTCGTCATCGTCCGCGCCTTCTCCCCGGGGGAAGCCGCAGTCATGCGCGCCGACCTGCGCCGCCGCGCCGCTGCCGCCGGGCGCGACCCCGACTCGCTGCGCATCCTCGCGGCCCTCACCGTCGACCTCGCCGGGGAGCCGCCCCTCGGCGGGCCGCCGCTCGCGGAGGCGGATGCCGTACGGATGGGGAAGGACGGTGCGGCCAGATACACCGGCGGGCCCGTCGGGCTCGCCCAGGTGCTCACCCAGTGGCACGCCGCCGACGTCGTGGACGGGTTCCACCTCACGCCCCTCCTGCCCGAGCGCGACCTCGAACGGCTCGTCAACGGGACCGCGACCCTGCTCCAACACCGCTGTCTGCACCGGCACTTCTACGCAGGTGCGACCCTCCGCGACCACCTGGGGCTCGCCCGGCCCGTCAGCCGGTACGCCCGGAGCGGCGCCGCGGGACGGTCATGACCGGGGGCGGCGCACCGCGCGCGGACCCCGGGGCCCCGGGCGCCCGCCGAGACCGTATGGAAAGGTTGATCCCATGAGCAGCAGCGAAAGCAGCAGCGAAAGCAGCAGCGCGGCCCCTCAGCAGGACGCGCGGCAGGTGCGGGAGCAGGAGCAGCAGGTGCAGGAAGCGCAGCGGGACTGGCGGCGCTGGCACGAGCACCGTGTCGAGACGGTCGCCTCGCCGTACGGACCGCTCTCCCTCTGCGGCACCCACTGGCTCGCCGACCACCCGGACGGCCGTATCGACGGCGTGCCGGGGCAGTGGCAGGAGGACGGCGCCGAGGTGGTGCTGACGGCAGCGGCGGCGGACGGGATCACGGTCGACGGGCAACCGCTCGACGGCGCGGTCAGGCTCGGCGCCGACCGCGGACCGATCCCCGAATCGCGCGTCCGCGCAGGTGAGCGACGGCTCGTCGTCCTCAGCAGGGAGGGCCTGTGGGCGTTGCGGGACTTCGACCCGCAGTCCGCCGCGCGACGCGCCTTCGCGGGCATCGAGGCCGGGCCCTACGACCCCGCCTGGGCGCTGCCCGGCCGTTTCGTACCGTACGAGAAGGCCAGGAGCATCCAGGTCGAGAACGCCGACGGGCGCTCGCGCGGTCTCGGTCTCGCCGGAGAGGTCGTCTTCGCGCACGACGGGGCCGAGCACTCGCTGCACGTCGCGGTCGAGGACGACGGCTCGCTCTGGGCCGTGTTCGCCGACGCCGACAGCGGGAAGAGCAGCTACCGGTTCCGCTTCCTGCGGCCCGCCGCACCGGCCGCCGACGGTACGGTGACCGTCGACTTCAACCGGGCCGTGCTGCCCCCGTGCGCCTTCGCCGACCACTTCATCTGCCCGTTCCCGCCACCGGGCAACACCCTGCCCTTCGGAGTGCCGACGGGAGAGCTCAACAAGCAGGAGAAGTAAGGGAGTTGAGGACCATCGGCCCCGGGAGCCCCAAGGGCCCCGGGGCTGACGCATGCCCTGCCCCTCCCCGTACTCCCGTACGCCCGCACACGGCTGAAACACGCCCTTGCGCGCCCCGTTGAGGGCCCGAATACTCCCGAGACAGCGCTTGTCAGGGGCATTGCGGCGGGGTCCGTGGTCACACGGGTCGCCGCACGTCTCCGGCTGCGCCTCACGGGCCCCGGGAAAGACCCCACATCGGACCGGGCCCCCGATTCCCCTCGGGAGGAACGACAAGTGAGGAACGAGCGCACCACCACAGAGAGAAGCGGCACCGCGAGACGCGTCCGGTTCCTGGCCGTGGCGGCAGGACTCGCCGCCGCTGCCGCGATCACCATCCCCAACGCCCAGGCCCAGCCGGCCGCCGACACTTCAGCACTGAGCGCCACCCAGCTCGCCTCCGCGGGAGCCGCCGTGCTCGCGGCGGACGTCGCGGGTACCGCCTGGCACGTCGACAAGGCGACCAACACCCTTGTCGTCACCGCGGACAGCACCGTCTCCCGCGCCGAGATCGCGCGGATCACGGACGCGGCGGGCGACAACGCACGTGCCCTGCGCATCGAGCGCACTCCGGGCAAGTTCTCCAAGCTCCTGTCGGGCGGCGACGCCATCTACGCACCGACCTGGCGCTGCTCGCTCGGCTTCAACGTCCGCAAGGGCACCACCTATTACGCACTGACCGCCGGGCACTGCACCGACGGCAACCCCGCCTGGTACACCAACTCCGCCCGGACGACGAAGATCGGCCCGACCACCGGATCCAGCTTCCCGGTCAACGACTACGGCATCCTGCGCTACGACAACGCGAACGTCGCCCACCCGGGCACCGTCGGCAGCGTCGACATCACCAGCGCCGCCAACGCCACCGTCGGCATGAGCGTCACCCGGCGCGGGTCCACCACCGGCACCCACAGCGGCTCCGTCACCGGCCTCAACGCCACCGTCAACTACGGGGGCGGCGACGTCGTCTACGGCATGATCCGCACCAATGTGTGCGCCGAGCCCGGCGACAGCGGCGGCCCGCTGTACTCCGGCAGCAGGGCCATCGGCCTCACCTCCGGCGGCAGCGGCAACTGCTCGTCCGGCGGCACGACCTTCTTCCAGCCCGTCACCGAGGCACTCAGCGCGTACGGGGTCACCATCTACTGATCCCCGCCGGCACCACCGAACCGCAGCCAGCAGCAGGCAGGCCCCCGATCCGGACTCCTCCGGGCGGGGGCCTGTCGACTGTTGCCCCGCGGGGTTACCTTCTTCTCAGGACATGTCCGGAGACAGTGGGACTACTGGCACTCCAGGGGGCCGTGATGGTCGAGGAGTTGTTGACGGCGGGGGCCGCGGCCGTGGGCGCCGGAGCGGTGTATCTGATGGCGGCGGCCCGGGTGGTCAAGCAGTACGAGCGGGGGGTGGTCTTCCGCCTCGGAAGGCTCAGGGAATCGGTGCGCGGGCCGGGGTTCACGATGGTGGTGCCGTTCCTGGACCGGCTCACCAAGGTGAACATGCAGATCGTGACCATGCCGGTGCCCGCCCAGGACGGCATCACGCGCGACAACGTCACGGTGCGCGTCGACGCCGTCATCTACTTCAAGGTGATCGACGCGGCGGACGCCCTGGTGCGGGTGGAGGACTACCGGTTCGCGGTCGCGCAGATGGCACAGACCTCGCTGCGGTCCATCATCGGCAAGAGCGAACTCGACGATCTGCTGTCCAACCGCGAACGGCTCAACCAGGGCCTTGAGTTGATGATCGACAGCCCGGCGGTGGGGTGGGGCGTGCAGATCGACCGCGTCGAGATCAAGGACGTGTCGCTGCCGGAGACCATGAAGCGGTCGATGGCCAGGCAGGCGGAGGCCGACCGCGAGCGCCGGGCGCGCGTGATCAACGCGGACGCCGAACTCCAGGCGTCGAAGAAGCTCGCCGAGGCGGCGGCCGTGATGTCCGACCAGCCGGCCGCCCTCCAGCTCCGGCTGCTGCAGACGGTGGTGGCGGTCGCGGCGGAGAAGAACTCGACGCTGGTGCTGCCGTTCCCGGTGGAACTGCTGCGCTTCCTGGAACGGGCGGCGCCGACCCCTGCGGCGGCCGGGGCACCTGCGCCTGCGGCGGCTGCGGCAGCGGCGCCCCCTGCGGCTGCGGCACCCGCGCCTCCGGCAGTTGGGGAACCCGCGTCCCCTGCGGCCGTGCCGCCCGTCCCTCCGGCGGCCGGGCCGGCCGCGCCCGGGGCGGAGATCCGGGCGGACATTCCGGGGGACACCCCGGCGGAGACGTCGGGATCCGGTACCGGAGGGACCAGTACCGGACAGGAGTAGACCTCACCCAGGGGCGGTCACCGGTTGCACGCGGTGTTCGCGATTGCGACCGGGCGGTCGCAAGTCGGACACTCGCCTGGCGTGTCCCTGGCATGTCAAGAGAAAGGGGGCGTGCGGTAGTTGTCGTGTGCGCGTCCTGAAGTGGACCTTGTGTGCTCCCGGTTGCCCTGGGAATAGTGGGCCCCGACCCGGGCCCACCCCCACATTTCCGGGCCCGGACCCCCCACAGGAGGTCACTTGTGAAGCACCGACGCATACCCAAGCGGCGCGCGGCAGCGGCAGGAGCCGCAGTCGTCGCCCTGGTCGCCACGGGCATCACCTTCCAGAGCGCGAACGCGAGCGAAGGCACGGCTCCCGTGCCGACGCTGAAGACCCTCTCCGTGGCGAGCGCGGGCCAGCTCGCCTCCTCGCTCACCAAGCAGCTCGGCAGCGCTGCCGCCGGGTCGTTCTACGACGCGAAGGCGAAGTCCCTCGTCGTCAACGTCACGGACGAGGCGGCGGCGGAGACCGTGCGTACGGCCGGCGGCAAGGCCAGAGTCGTCCAGCACACCCTGGCCGAGCTGAAGTCGGCGCGTACGGCGCTGGCGGGCAAGGCGTCGATCCCGGGCACGTCCTGGGCGACCGACCCGGTCAGCAACAAGGTCGTGGTCACGGCCGACCGCACGGTGAAGGGCGCCGCCCTCGCCAAGCTGAACAAGGCGGTCAAGGACCTCGGCGCCAAGGTGCAGCTGAAGCACTCGAAGGGGGAGTTCAAGCCCCTCATCGCGGGTGGCGACGCCATCTACGGCGGGAGCTCGCGCTGCTCGCTCGGCTTCAACGTGACCAAGGGCGGCGAGGCGCACTTCCTGACGGCCGGGCACTGCACCGCGGAGATCAAGAGCTGGTCCGACAAGCAGGGCGGCTCCGCGATCGGCACCACCGCCGACTCGAAGTTCCCGGGCAACGACTACGGCCTGGTGAAGTACACGGGTGACACCCCGCACCCCAGCGAGGTCAACCTCTACAACGGCAGCACGCAGGCCATCACCAAGGCCGGTGACGCCACCGTCGGCCAGAAGGTGACCCGCAGCGGTTCCACCACCCAGCTCCACGACGGCGAGGTCACCGGCCTCGACGCCACCGTGAACTACGGCAACGGCCAGGTCGTCAACGGGCTCATCCAGACCACGGTCTGCGCCGAGCCCGGCGACAGCGGCGGCGCGCTCTTCGCGGGAGACACCGCGCTGGGCCTCACCTCCGGCGGCAGCGGCGACTGCTCGGCCGGCGGGGAGACCTTCTTCCAGCCGGTACCGGCGGCGCTCGCCGCGACGGGCACCCAGATCGGCTGACCCGCAAGCCCACCCGTACGACCCGTACCACCCGTTCGACACGGAGCCCCGGCCCGCCACCAGCAGGCCGGGCTCCGTGCTGTCCGGGTCCGGGGCCGGGCGCCGGAGCGGTTACGTGGCCGAGATCTCACGCGGCTGCCACATCACCGCCCCGTACCGAAGAATTCACCGCATTTGTCCCGACAAGGCTGTCGGGAACATTGCCGCAGCATGACGGCGCACCGTGCCCCCGCAACACTCCCTTCGCAATCAACGCACCGCGCTCATTTCCGATTTGCCGGGCCAGAATCCTCTTGTTCTGATGGCGGGCGACCCACGGCGGAGACCCCGACCGGTGGGCCCGTCACAGCAGTTCAGGAGCCCGGCACCCATGCCCGCAAGACCCACGACGTCGCCCCGCGGCCCCTTCGCCGCCGCAGTCCGCGCCTTCCGGCGCGACCGCACCGGTATGACCGCCCTCTGTGTCGTCGTCCTGTGTGTCCTGCTCGCCGTCTGCGCGCCGCTGCTCACCGCCTGGTACGGCAAGAACCCGACCGAGCACTACGGGCAGAACAGCCCAGGGCTGCTCAGCGCGGAAGGGCTGCCGATGCTGCCGAACGGCGGTATCTCGGGCGAGTTCTGGTTCGGCCTCGAACCGGGGCTCGGGCGTGACGTGCTCGCCCAACTCCTGTACGGGATGCGCACCTCGCTCCTCGTCGCCGGGTCCGCCACCCTCGTCATCGCCGTCCTCGGCATCGTGCTCGGGGTGACCGTCGGCTACCTCGGCGGGCTCGCCGACCGCGCCTTCACCTTCGTCTGCGACGTACTGCTCGCCTTCCCGACCCTCCTGCTGCTGCTCGCGCTCGGCCCGGTGATCCAGACCCGGTTCGTGGACCCGGGCGAGAACGAGCCGGTGTGGATGCAGTTCACCGTGCTCATCCTGGTGTTCGCCGCGTTCGGCTGGGTGCCGCTCGCCCTGGTCCTCCGTACGACCGTGAAGTCCCTGCGGGAGCGGGAGTTCGTGGAGTCGGCGCGGGCGCTGGGGGCGAGCAGGCGGCACATCGTGCTGCGGGAGCTGCTGCCCCACGTGTGGGCCCCGGTGCTCGTGCACATCAGCCTCGCGCTGCCCGCGGTCGTCACCGCCGAGGCCGCCCTGTCCTTCCTCGGCGTCGGCATCGGCGAACCCGTCCCCGACTGGGGGCGGATGATCTCGCGGGGCGCCGAGGTCTTCTACGACGACCCGACCTACATGCTCTTCCCCGGCGCGGCGATCCTCCTCTTCGTCCTCGCCTTCAACCTCCTCGGCGATGCCGTGCGGGACGCACTCGACCCGCGCACCGCCCGCTGAACCGTCACCCTCCCGATCAGCACCCTTCGTCCTCACCGGAGTTCGCCATGCCCAGAATCAGCGCCCGCACCGCAGCCGTCCCGGTCGCCGCCACCGTCGCCGCCCTGCTGCTCTGCTCCTGCTCGGCGGGAGCGGGCGCCGGGCAGCAGGCGAGGACGGACGGGGCCGCGGCACCGGAGTCGAAGCTCGCCGCCATCATCGGTACGGCGAAGGAGAGCGCGGGCCCCGCCCCCGAGGTCCCCGGCGCCCGCAGGGGCGGCACCCTCAAGGTCCTCAACGCCAACGACTACGCACACCTCGACCCGCAGAAGATCTACAGCGGCGAGACCTACAACACCTCGCTCCTGTGGGGCCGCCAGCTCACCCAGTACCAACTGGTCGACGGCAGGCCCAAGCTGGTCGGCGACCTCGCCACCGACCTCGGCAAGTCCTCCGACGGCGGAAGGACCTGGACCTTCACCCTGAAGGACGGCGTGGCCTGGGAGGACGGGCAGCCGATCACCTCGAAGCACGTCAAGTACGGCATCCAGCGCACTTTCGCCCCCGGCTTCGAGGCCGGACCCTCCTACTGGCCCACCTGGCTCACGGGTACGACCAACCTCACCGAGGCCCGCAAGATCTACGGCGGCCCCAAGGACGGCGACCTCAAGGCCGTCGAGACCCCGGACGACAAGACGATCGTCTTCCGCTTCCCGCAGCCGCAGGCCGACGTGGCCTTCATGGCCACCCAGTCCTCCTCCTCGCCGGTCCGCCCGGACAAGGACACCGGGTCGGCCTACGACATCAAGCCCTTCGCCTCCGGCCCGTACAAGATCGTCGAGCACAGGAAGAACCAGTCGCTCACCCTGGAGCGCAATCCGCACTGGAAGCCGGAGACCGACCCGATCCGCCACCAGTACCTCGACGGCTACGAGTTCACCTTCGGCAAGAAGGCCGTCAACTCCGGGCAGGAGATCCTCTCCGGCAACGGCGAAGGCGCCCGCACCGCATCCACCGACCGCGACGGCACCGCCCCCGAGCTCTTCAGCGCCATCGACCGCGACCCGAAGAAGAAGGAACTCCTCGTCGAGGGCCGCCGGGGCGCGTACACCGCCTCGCTCGCCATCAAGAACAGCCGGGTCAGTGACCCCGAGGTCCGCAAGGCCATCCACTACCTCTTCCCCCGCGAGCAGGCCCGCCAGGTGATGGGCGGCCCGCGCCTCGGCGACATCGCCACCACCCTCTCCTCGCCCGCCGTCGCCGGCTGGGAGAAGTACGACCTCTACCCGGTCGCCCCGCAGGGCGACATCGCCAAGGCCAAGGAGCACCTGGCCAAGGCGGAGAAGAAGGTCACCACGCTGACGTACGCCTACGAGACCAACCCGGTCAACGACCGCGTCGCCCAGGTCCTCGTCGAGGCCTTCGGCAAGGTAGGGATCACCCTGGTCACCAAGCCGATGAGCGACGCGGCCTTCACCGACCAGGTCTTCCGCGGGCCCGCCCCGTACGACCTGTGGCTCCAGACCAACTCGGTGAACTGGCCGACCCTCTCCACGCTCCTCCCGGAGGGCTACTACGGCAAGCTCGACGCCCTGGAGAACTCCATCCGGTACAACAACCCGGAAGTCGACAAGGAGATCGAGCGGGTCAGGACCATCCCCGGCATCGAGGAGAAGACCAAGGCGCTCGTCGCCCTGGAACGGACCGTGATGAAGGACGTCCCGGTCGTCCCCTTCCTCAACTCCGCGACCACGCAGGTGCACGGCAAGGACGTCGGCGGCGCGGCCATCCACCCGATCTACGGCACGGTCTCCCCGGCCTGGCTGTTCCTGAAGAAGTGACCCGTCACTCGTCCGGAGAAACGACTCCATGACCGGCTACGTCCTGCGACGCGCCCTCCAGGCGGCGGCGGTGCTCCTCATGATCACCGCCGTCACCTTCGGGCTCTTCCACGCAGCCCCCTCCGACCCCGCCCTCACCGCCTGCGGCCCGCAGTGCGACAGCGCCCAGGTCGCCGAACTGCGCATCTCGATGGGCCTCGACCAGCCGATCCTCGCCCAGTTCGCGGACTATCTGCGCGGCCTCTTCCTCGGCCGCTCCATCCGCGACCTCGACGGTACGGTCCTGGACTGCGCCGCCCCCTGCCTCGGCTACTCCTACGTCCTCCAACAGCCCGTCCTGGAAGCGGTGTTGGAGCACCTTCCGGCCACCCTGTCGCTGGCCGCCGGAGCCCTCGTGGTGATCGTCGTCCTCGGCATCGGCGTCGGCTTCACCGCCGCACTGCGCCGGGGGACCGCCACGGACCGGCTCCTCTCCGGCTTCACGCTGGTCGGCGCGAGCGTGCAGATCTACTTCCTGGGCTACGTGCTCCAGTACCTCCTCGTCTACACGACGGGCCTCCTGCCGGTCCCCGGCTACACGCCCCTCGGCGAGGACCCGGCCGCCTGGCTCGCCGGACTCCTGCTGCCGTGGCTGGTCCTGGGCTTCGTCAACGCGGCCGTCTTCGCCCGCCTCTCCCGCTCCCAGCTCCTGGAGACCATGCACGAGGGGTACGTGAGGACCGCGCGCGCCAAGGGGATGAGCGCGGTCCGCGCCCACCTGAAGTACACGGCGCGCGGCGCGTCCGGGCCGCTGGTGCAGCTCCTGGGGCTGGAGGTGGGGGCACTGTTCGGCGGGGCCTTCATTACGGAGACCGTGTTCGGGATCAGCGGGGTGGGGCGGCTCGCCGTCGATTCCGTACTCCAGAACGACCTGCCGACCGTCGTCGGCACCGTCCTGCTCGCCGCGTTCTTCGTGGTGGTGTTCGTCGCCGTCGCCGACCTGGTGGTGGCCCGTCTCGACCCGAGGGTGAGGCTCGCATGAACCCGGTGCTGGAAGCAGCCGATCTGTCCGTCTCCTTCGTCGGCAGACAGGGCGAGGTCCTTGCCGTCGACCGCGTCTCCTTCGACCTGATGCCCGGTCAGATACTCGGCCTGGTAGGGGAGTCGGGGTCCGGAAAGTCCACGGTCGCTCTCGCCGCACTGGGCCTGCACGATCCGGTGCGTACGAAGATCACCGGAAGTCTCCGGGTGGGCGGGGCCGAGGTCGTGGGTGCGTCCGAGGCCCGGCTCAGGGGGCTGCGCGGCGACCGCGTCGCCATGGTCTTCCAGGACGCCCTGGCCGCGCTCTCGCCGTTCCACCCGGTGGGGGAGCAGGTCGCCGAGGCGTACCGGCTGCACCACCCGAAGGCCTCCCGCGCGGAGGCGCGCGAGCGGGCCGTCGCGATGCTGGAGCGGGTCGGGCTTCCGGCCGCACGCGCCCGGGACTTCCCGCACCTGTGCTCCGGCGGGATGCGCCAGCGCGTCATGATCGCCATCGCGCTGGTCAACGACCCCGCCGTGGTCGTCGCGGACGAGCCGACCACCGCGCTCGACGTCCGGGTGCAGCGCCAAGTGATGGATCTGCTGGGGGAGCTGGTGGACGGCAGTGACACCGCCGTGCTCCTGGTGACCCATGACGTGGGCGTCGTCGCGGAGCGCGCCGACCGGATGCTGGTCATGCGTGGCGGCCGGTTGCTTGAGGAGGGGCCCACCGCCAAGCTCCTCACCGACGCGGAGCACCCGTACACCCGGGCCCTGATCGGGGCCGCCCCCACCCTGGACACGGTGCCGGGCACCAGGCTGCCCACGGTGGACGAGCCCTCACCCGCGCCCGTACGGGCTGCCCGTCCCGCCCCGCAGGGCGGCGCGGCGCTGGTGGACCTCGTGGACCTGCGAGTCGAATTCCCTTCCCCCAGGCCGCTGTTCGGCCGCCGTCCGGAGCCCCGGGTCGCCGTCCGTGACGTCACCCTGCACATCGCCGAGGGCGAGACCCTCGGCCTGGTCGGCGAGTCGGGGTCGGGGAAGTCCACCGCCGCCCGCGTCCTGGCCGGGCTGCAACGGCCCACCGCCGGGACCGTGCGCCTCGCCGGCCGGGACATCTCCGCCGCCGCGACCGACTCCGCACTGCGGCGCGAGCTCAGCCGGGACGTCCAGCTGGTCTTCCAGGACCCGTACGCCTCGCTCAATCCGCGCCGTACCGTCGAGCAGATCGTCACCGCCCCGCTCACCTTCCACACCTCGCTCGACGCGGCGGAGCGCCGGGAGCGGGCCGCCGAACTGCTCCGGCAGGTCGGCCTCAGCCCCGATCAACTCCCTTGCTACCCGCACGAGTTCAGCGGTGGCCAGCGGCAGCGGATCGGCATCGCACGGGCCCTCGCCGTGCGCCCCAGACTGATCGTCGCCGACGAACCGGTCTCCGCGCTCGACGTGTCCGTACAGGCACAGGTGCTGAACCTCCTGATGGACCTGCGCGACGAGTCCGGTCTCTCGCTGCTGTTCGTCTCCCACGACCTCGCCGTCGTACGGCACTTCTGCGACCGGGTCGCCGTCATGCACCACGGCGAGATCGTGGAGAGCGGCGCCCGTGACGAGGTCTTCGACCGGCCACGGGCGCCGTACACGCGGGAGCTCCTGGCGAGTGCCTCAGGTCCCTCTCACGCGTGGGGGGCTTGAGGTCCCTCTCACGCGTGGGGGGCCTGAGGCACTCCGTTTCCCCGCTGTCCGCCGCCCGAGGCGTCAGCAGCGGCCCGCCGGGCGCTCGCGCGTCACCAGGTCGGTGTGGCCCGTGGTGCCGTCGCCCCACACCACGCGCTTCCCGGTGTCGGCCGCGACGCCGTACTGCTCACCGCGCGAGCAGGACACCCGCTGCTGGTTCCTGCCGTCCGCGTCCGCCTGCACCAGCTTGGCAAGGTTCTCGTTGACGAGATCCCCTCTCGGCTTCCAGTAGGTGTACGTCACCGCGTCGTCGGTGGCGTCCAGGCTCCAGATGTACGCCCGCTCGTCCTGCTCCTCGATGAGGTCGGTCATGCTGGTGCCGTCGAGGTTCGCCCGGCGCAGGATCTGCCGGTTGTCGTCCATGATGTCGTCGACCAGCCAGAACAGGTGCTTGCCGGTGAGGACCGGGTTGCCGATGCCGATGTGGCCGCCCTTGGCCGGGAGCAGCGTCCTGCGCCCGGTCTTCAGGTTGAGGATCTCGGTGGACACCACCTGGTAGCCGTCCTCGCCGTGGTAGACCTTGCCGTACGCGAGCCGGCCGCCGTTCAGGGTCGGCAGTGCGGTGGTGACGTCGGCGTCGCCGCCGTCGGCGTAGTGCACCTTCGGGTCGTTGCCGCGGACCCAGGCGACGCGCGGCCTGCGCCCCTCGCCCTCCTCCTGCCAGGTGACGACGTCACCGGAGACGTGCACCGCGCCCGCCAGGGTCGGCAGCGAACGGACCTTCCTGACCGGTCCGCCCTTGAGGGGGCGGGACAGCACGTCGGAGCCGTTCGCGCCGACCGCCACCCACGCCACGGTCCTGCCGTCGGTGTCCGGATGGGTGTGGTAGCGCCCGTCGTTGGGGCTGATCAGCTTCGGGGCGCCCTTGCCGTCGGTGCGTCCGGCCCAGACCGAGTACGCCTCCGCGCCCGCCGCGTCGGACTTGGCGGCGGTCCACCAGCCGCCGCCCGCGCCGGGCTGCTCGCCCCGGGTGTTGAGGTCGCCGAGCAGCTTGTCGGTGTCGACACCGATGGCCTGCTCCCAGCCGGGCACGATGCCGTGCGCGGCGAAGGCGCGGGTGACCTTCTTCAGCTCGTCGCCCTTGACGCCGAGGTCCTTCGCGGCGGACAGGACGGCGCCGCGGGCGGCGGTGAAGCCGTCCAGCGGGGTCAGGTACTCGGTGAGCGCCTTGTAGACGATCCGGTCGGCGAGCTTGCCGCCGAGGTCCTCGCGGACGTCCCACAACGCACCCGAGAAGATGGTGGAGTTGAGGTGCACGCCGCCGCGGTCGAAGCCGAAGGAGACGCCGAGGAAGTCCTTGGACGTCGTACGGCCGTCATTGAGGTCGCGCAGTGCGCAGTCGCGCGGCGACTTCGTGCGGCACAGGTCCTCGCCGATCAGACCGGCGTCGGGGGACTTCTCGTTCTTCGCGACGGTGACGTCGATGGCGTTGCCGAAGTAGTCGGCGACGGCCTCGTTGAGCGCACCGGACTGGCCCGTGTAGACGAGCCCGGCGGTGTGTTCGACGACGCCGTGCGTCATCTCGTGGCCCACCACGTCGAGGTCGGCGGAGAGGGACTTGAATTCCTCGTCGCCGCCGCCGTAGACCATTTTGTCGCCGTCCCAGAAGGCGTTGGCGTACGGCCGGCCGTACTCGGTGACGCCCACCAGGGACTTGATGGCCATGCCGCGGCCGTCGAGGCTGTCCCGGCCGTGCTTCGCCTTGTAGTAGTCGTAGACCTGGCCGGCCGCCCAGTGCGCGTCGACGGCACCGCTCTCGGTGGCGGCCTTGTCGAACTTCTTCGCGGGGGAGGCGACTTCCCTGATCCCCTCGGGCCACTTGCCGGACGCCTCGCCGACGTCGACGCCGCCTGCGTCCCAGGTGGTGAGGGGGCTCTTGCTGGTCTTCCAGGTGCGGGTGCGGTCACGGAGCAGGTAGGCGGAGCCCTGCTTCTCGACCTCCAGCTTCACCTTCCTGCCGTCGAGCTTCACACCGGAGCCGGTGGTGCCGGGCTGCTCGGCCTTCCTGTCGCGGGCACCCTCGATGTTCTGGATGCCGGAGTACGAGAGCACCGGGAAGCCCGCGCGCGCGTCGACGTACACCTCCTGTTTGACCGGCGCCTTCGTGGCGGGGTCGAAGCCGGTGACGGTGACGTGGTGCGTGAGGACGCCCTTGCCCCGCGGGAGCACGACGAGGCCGTGCGAGCCGGCCGTCAGTTGCGGGGCGTCGGCCTTGCCCGTCGTGCGGAGCCTGCCGTCCGCGAGTTCCGTGCGTACGGAGGCGAGGGCCCGCTCGATCGCGGTCGCCGCCGGTACGGATGCCTTGGCGGCGACGTCGAGGGCGGTGAAGTACCTGCCGGAGGTGCCGGTCACGACGCGCTCGCCGTCCCTGCTCTCCATCCGCACCAGGTACTGGCCGCCGAGGACCTTCACGCCCCGGTGCTTCTGCTGGAAGCGGACCGTCTCGCCGGCCCCGTCGCGGACCGTGTCGGCGGCGGCCAGGTCCCGCTGCGGGTCGGCGATGGCGTACCGGCTCTTCTTCGCCGCGAGGTGGCCGCGGGCGGCGTCCGCCGGGCTGCCGGTGGCCGCGGTCTCCTCGGCGATGCCGTCGACGAGAGCGGGGGCGGCGGTGCCCTGGCCGGGGACGACTTCGGCGGTCGGCCGGGCGGGAGCCGCGTGCGCGGGGAGGGTGCCGGTCAGCAGGGCCGCGGCGCCGAGCAGCGCGGCGACCCCGGCGGCCCGGGGTATTCGGGCCGTGGGTCTGTACTCGCTCAAGGTGTTCCCAACTTCCGTGGTCGCTTGCACTGTTCATCGTTCATGCAAGGTGTTGCCACGATGTTGATCAAGAAATAAGTCGTGTCCACATCCGGGGATGCCCACTTGTGGGCAGGGGGCGGGTGCCCGGTGGGCCGGAGGGAGCCGCGGCTCTCCGTACGGGCAGCTGATCGAGATCCACAGTGAGGGGACCGTCGACGGCCGCATGCGCCGCTCGTACGTCCTCACGGGAACGGGCCGCAGCACGCTCACCGCCGAGCGGAACGCCTGCCGAACCGGCCGGCACGTACGTGGACGCCGTCGCCGACGCCGGGCGGTGGGTGCAGCCGCTCCGTACGTGGTGGGGATCGCGGCGGGGCGCGCCCTGACGGTGGTCCTGGTCCTGGTCCTGGGCCGTCCGCCGGACCTGCCGCCCGGTTCGGGCCCGGCCCGCAGGCGGGCGGGACCACCGGGTGGCGGGAATACTCGTGGCCTCGCTGCCCTGGGCCGTGCTGCCGATGCTCGGGTACCGGATGGTGGGGGAGTACCTGATCCGGATCGCGATGACCTACCCCCTCGCATACGGGATCGGCCTGCTGCTCCACCGCCTGCGCCCGCGCACGGTGGGCAGCGCCTGACGCCCAGCGCCTCCTGCGCGGGGCTCGGCGTCGGGCGCCCGGTGCCTACCGCTTCGCCCGGTGCCTACCTCTTCTGCCAGTACCAGAGCGGCTCGTCCAGCGGGCCCTCCCGCCCGGCGACGGTCGTCTGCCCGAAGTCCTTCACCAGCTCGATGGTGTTGATGTCGACGCGGGCCCTTCGCGTCCCCTGTGCCAGTGCGTCGGCGAGGGGGCGCGCATGCGTGACGACGACCAGCTGGATGTGGCGGCTCGCGGTGAGGATCAGGTCCGCGAGGGGCCCCAGCAGGTCCGGGTGGAGGCTGGTCTCCGGCTCGTTGAGGACCAGCAGGGTGGGCGGGCGCGGGGTGAGCAGGGCCGCCACCCAGAGCAGGTAGCGCAGGGTGCCGTCGGAGAGCTCGGGGGCACCGAGCGGGCGCAGCAGCCCGTGCTGGTGCAGCTCCAGCTCGAACCGGCCGCCATGGTCGGCGACCGACACCCGGCTGCCGGGGAACGCGGCGTCGACGGCCTCGTCCATCGCCGCGTGGTCGCCGATCTCCCGGATGGTCTGGAGGGCTGCGGCCAGGTCGGAGCCGTCCGCGCCGAGCACGGGCGTACGGGTGCCGATCTGCGCGGCGCGGGCCGGTGCGCCGGAGTCGGTACGGACGTGGTCGTAGAACCGCCAGTTGCGGATGCGCTCCCTCAGGAGGAGGAGATCCGGGGCGAGTTGAGGATCCGCGAGCTCGCTCAGCATGCTGTCGTACGGACGGACGGTGCCCTGCGAGCGGTGCCAGTCGCCGGACGCGGTACGCACCCGTACGGAAGGCCCGACGCGCTCCGAGAGCAGGGCCGCCGGGCGCAGGACCGGGCCCGCCCACGTGCACTCGCGCTTGATCTCCGGGTCGCCGCCGAACATCGATCGGGCGTCCGGCGGCTGCTGCCCGAAGTCGATCGCGTACCCGAACTCGTCGCCCGCGAAGCCGAGCCGCAGGTTCACCGGGTCCTTGTCGACCACGGACTGCACCGGATGGAGGCCCTCCCGCACCGACCGGCCCAGCTTGCTGGGGCCCGCCCACAGGGTGGAGCCCAGTCCGCCCTCGTGGGCCAGGGCCGCCACCGCGCCGTTGCGGGAGGAGTCGGCGAGCAGGCGCAGGGCCCGGTAGAGGCTGGACTTGCCGGTGCCGTTCGCGCCGGTGACCACGTTGACCCGGCCCAGCTCGACGATCAGCCTGCGCAGCGAACGGTAGTTCTCGACCGCGAGGGTCGTGATCATACGAGCGGGGTCTGCGGGGTCCTGACCTCTGTCGCCCCGCCCGGCAGATCGTCGGCGCCCTTGCGGCTGGACTTCACGCGGGAGGCCACCGCGAGGGTCAGGGCAGCGCCCACCACCGCCCAGGCCGAGAGGACCAGCAGCGGACCCGTGATGTTGTTGCCCTTGAAGTACGCGATCGAGCGCGCCACCCACGTCGCCGCGCCCGGCGGCAGCGCGGGGCCGATCGAACGCCAGAAGCCCGGCAGCATCGGACCGGGGAACGCACCGCCCGCACTCGGGTTGCCGCCGATCACGATGATCAGGATGGCCAGGCCGATGCCGACCACGCCGAAGATGCCCTGGAGGGCGAGGGTCAGCGCACCGACCGCGAAGACGGTGAGGGCGCCCAGGCCCCACAGACCCCACAGGCTGCCGGGCAGTGCACCCAGGATCGGTCCCGCGATGACCGCGCCGAGCAGGCCGGAGACGACCGAGTACACGGCCATCGCGCCGAGCCGGATCCCGGCCCGCCTGCCGTTCGCCGGGCGGGCGCCCGCGCTGATCGCGAGGATCGCCGCGCACAGGTAGCCGCCGACGCACCAGCCGACCACCAGGTAGAAGGACGACAGGCCGTTCGCGTCCTGCCCGGAGGCCGGGGCGATGTCCTTGAAGGCGACCGTGCGCTGCTGCGACTTCGCGACCTCGGTGAAGATCTGCTCCAGCGCACGGGTCTCCGAACCGCCCTGGCCCGAGGCGACCAGCAGGGTGTCGGACTTGCCGCCGCGCGGGTCGACGACGAGCGTCGCGTCGATGTCGCGGTTCATCATCTCCTCGCGCGCCACCGCCTCGGAGGCCAGCGGGCGCGGGTCCAGCGGGGATCCCGGCAGCTTGCGCAGCCGCTCCGAGAACTGCTCCGCCGCACCGCCGGGCGCCACCACGGCGACCTTGATGTCCTGCGGCTTCGGGTGGTGCAGCGCGCCCACGTAACTCGTGATGAAGAGCAGTTGCAGGGCCAGCGCGCCGAGGACGAGCAGTGCGGCCCGCGGGGTCACGGCGTTCTTCAACTCGTCGGCGAATTTCATGCCACCACGCTCCGGCGGAGGGCTGGTTTCCGCAGGCGGGGTGGGCCGTACGGGTGAAGGGGGTAATTTCCTGCATGCACCTGTCAGCAACCGGAAGGCCGGCCGTGAAATTCAGCTATGTGATGCTCCCCGACTACCCCCTCCAGGAGTCCCTGGCCTCCATCAGGCTCGCCGACGAGCTCGGCTTCCACGCCTGTTACGCCGCCGACGAGACCTGGCACAAGGACATGTGGCAGCTGTTCGCGGCGGCGGCCAGGCAGACGGAGAACATCCGGTTCGGCCCGAGCCTCTCCTCCGTCTTACTGCGCGAGCCCACCCTCATCGCCCAGGCCCTCGCCACCCTCGACGAACTGTCCGGCGGGCGCGCCGAGGGGGTGCTGTCCTGCGGGAACTTCGGGCTGCTCGCCCAGTACGGCATCGACTGGGCGAAGGTGAAGCCGCTGTCCCGTACGAAGGAGGCGCTGCACGTCGTACGGACCCTGCTCGACGAGGGCGCGATCACGTACGACGGCGAGTTCTACTCGTACGACGGGCTCTTCACCTTCGCCCGCCCCGTACAGCAGCGGCTGCCGGTGAAGCTCGGCGCGATGCGCGGCCCCAAGTCCTTCGAGGCGGCGGGGGAGCTGTCGGACGGCTGCCACCACGCGCTCAGCTACACCCGGGAGGCGTACGACTACGCGGTCGACCACATCCGGATCGGCGCGGAGCGGGCGGGCAAGGACTGGCGGAGCCTCGACATCGGGGCGTGGGTGGTCTTCGCGGCCGACCGCGACTCGGCGAGGGCGAAGGAGGCGGCGCGCAGCATGGTCGGCATCTACGCCTCCTCGATGCCCGAGGAGCAGTTGCGGCGCAACGGCGTCGACCCCGCCGAGCTGAAGCCGGTGATCGACGCGATCGCGGCCGGCGACCTGGCCAGGGGCATCGAGCTGACGACGCCGGAGGTCGCCGACAGGCTGTCGGTGTCCGGGACGCCCGAGGAGTGCCTGGAGAAGATACGGACCGAGATCGAGCCCAGCGGCGTCAACCACATGATCTGCGCGATCACCGACAGCGGACTGGTCAAGGCGTTCACCGGGCGGGAACTGGCGGGGGTCGCCGACGTGGACACCCAACTCCGGCTGATCCACGAGGAGATCATGCCGCACTGGAAG